>CAMLOC010000687.1 GCA_946481465.1 uncultured Shinella sp.
CCTATCGCGACTTCATCTCCGACCCCGACGCCATCCTGGAGAGGAGCGGCTTCGGACGCGCGCACCACCGCGTCGTGCACTTCGTCAACCGCGAACCGGGACTGACGGTGGCCGACCTGCTCGATACGCTGAAGATTACCAAGCAAAGTCTCGCGCGGGTTTTGAAACAACTGATCGATTCGGGCTATATTCGCCAGGTGGCCGGCCCGGAGGACCGCAGGCAGCGCAAGCTGTATCCGACGCGTTCGGGCCGCGAACTGGCGCTGGCGCTGGCGCAGCCCCAGCAGGAGCGCATCGAGCGCGCCTTCGAGGGGATGAGCGTAGAGGATCGCGCCGCCGTGACGCGCTTCCTAGCCGGCATGCAGAATGCGCGCCAGGAGTAGCGGCGCGCAAGAGTGAGATCGGACAGACAGTGATGACGACGCAAGACAGGCCTTCCGACGACGCCGCCCATCTCCTGATCGTCGACGACGACAAGCGCATCCGCGAGCTTCTCAGCCGCTACCTGGCGGGCGAAGGCTTTCGCGTGACCGTCGCGGGCGACGCCGACGAGGCGCGCCGCCGGCTGGAGGGCCTCGACTTCGACCTGATCGTGATGGACGTGATGATGCCGGGCGAGACCGGCCTGCAATTGACGGAGAGCCTGCGCGCGATCCGCAACATCCCGATCATCATGCTGACGGCGCTGACGGAGACCACCGCCCGCATCGAGGGGCTGGAGGCCGGCGCCGACGACTACCTCGCCAAGCCCTTCGAGCCGCGCGAACTGGTGCTGCGGATCAACAACATCCTGAAGCGCAACGCCGCGCCGGTGACGCCGAAGATCGAGCAGGTCATGTTCGGCCCCTACACCTTCTCCATCGTGCGCAAGGAACTGAAGCGCGGCAGCGACGCCATCCGCCTCACCGACCGCGAGCAGGAGATCATGCTGCTCTTCTCGCTGCGCGCGGGCGAGACCATTCCGCGCCACGAGCTGATCGGCGAGGAAACAGAAGTGGGCGAACGCACAATCGACGTGCAGATCAATCGCTTGAGGCGTAAGATCGAGGACGATCCGTCCAACCCGGTGTGGCTGCAGACCGTGCGCGGCATCGGCTATCGATTGAGCGTGGAGCAAGGCTGACCGTGCGCTGCCGAGACCCATTGAAGCATAGGTTCAACGCGGCTTTGCGCGCGCATCCGTGTGATCTGCGATGACGACGTTCGAGACCTTCAAGCGGGATATCGAGCGCGCGCCGGCCGCCGGCTGGAAGCGCCTTGCCCGCTGGCTGCGCCGCCAGATGCCGACCGGGCTTTACGCCCGCTCGCTGCTCATCATCATCATCCCCATGGTGCTGCTCCAGTCGGTCGTCGCCTTCGTCTTCATGGAGCGGCACTGGCAGCTCGTCACGCAGCGTCTTTCCACCGCCGTCACGCGCGACATCGCCGCCATCATCGATCTCATCGAGACCTATCCGCAGGATGCCGACTATTCGGAGATCACGCGCATCGCGCGCGAGCGGCTCGAGCTCAACGTCGCCATCGAGCCCGGCACCGAACTGCCGGCCCCGCGCACAAAGCCCTTCTTCAACATCCTCGACGAGATTCTCAGCGAGGAGATCGTCCGCCAGATACGCCGTCCGTTCTGGATCGACACGGTGGGTGAAAGCAACCTGGTCGAAATCCGCATCCTGCTCGACAACAAGGTCCTGCGCGTCTACGCGCGGCGCAACCAGGCCTATGCCTCGAACACGCATATCTTCCTGCTCTGGATGGTCGGCACCTCGCTGGTGCTGATCACCATCTCGATTCTCTTCCTGCGCGGCCAGATCCGGCCGATCCTGACGCTGGCGCAGGCGGCGGAAAGCTTCGGCAAGGGCCAGAAAATGCCGGAGGATTTCGCCCCGCGGGGCGCGGACGAGGTGCGCCGCGCCGGCCTTGCCTTCATTCTCATGCGCGAGCGCATCGAGCGGCAGATGGAGCAGCGCACGGCCATGCTGACCGGCGTCAGCCACGACCTGCGCACCATCCTCACCCGCTTCAAGCTGCAACTGGCGCTCGCCGGCGACAATCCCGACCTGCAGGGCCTGCACAAGGATGTCGCGGACATGCAGACCATGCTGGAGGGCTACCTTTCCTTCGCGCGCGGCGACGTGGAGGAGGATGTCGGCCGGCTGCGGCTGGCAACCCTGTTCGACAAGTTCGCCATGGAGGCGGAACTGCACGAGCGCACCTTCTCCAGCGAGATCGACGGCGAAGGCGAGGTGATGGTGCGCCCGAACGCCTTCAGCCGCCTCGTCGGCAATCTCGTGTCGAATGCGATGCGCTATGCCAAGACCGTGCATGTGGAGGCCCGCCACCGCTCCAAATGGCTGACCATCACCGTCGATGACGACGGCCCGGGCATTCCCGAGCGCTCGCGCGACGACGTCTTCAAGCCGTTCTTCCGGCTCGACGAGGCGCGCAACCTCGATGCCTCGGGCACCGGTCTCGGCCTTGCCATCGCCCGCGATATCGCCCGCAGCCACGGCGGCAACGTCACGCTGTCGGACAGCCCGATGGGCGGCCTGCGCGCCACCATCCGCATTCCCGCCTGAGGCCGTCCATGCGCCAATCCCCCTTCGACGGCCTGACCTGGCTGAACCCGCCCGCCGAAAGCCGCATCCGCGACGATCGCCTCCACATCCGCACCGCTCTCAAGACCGATTTCTGGCAGCGCACCTATTACGGCTTCCGGCCGGACAGCGGCCATTTCCTGCATCGCCCCTGGAGCGGCGACTTCACGCTGGAGACGACCTTCATCGGCCGCTACGAGACGCTCTACGACCAGGCCGGGCTGATGGTGCGGCACGACGAGACGACCTGGATGAAATGCGGCATCGAATTCACCGACGGCGCGAAGCATTTCAGCGTGGTGGCGACACGCGGCCATTCCGACTGGTCCGCCTTCCGCGTCGACCACGATTTCGAGGCCA
>CAMLOC010000688.1 GCA_946481465.1 uncultured Shinella sp.
TCGGCGGCAAAGGTCCGGACAGGGCATATCCACATGCGGAGGCAATCGTATCTGGAATGAAGCCAGTGCCTCCATCCCTTCTCCCCTGCGGGGAGAAGGTGCCGGCAGGTGGATGAGCGGGATGCCGAAGGCAAGAAAAAGCAGGGGCTCCCCTCCGCATCGCCCCCTCATCCGACCCTCGGGCCACCTTCTCCCCGCAGGGGAGAAGGGACGATGTGGCGTCGGCTTGTCTCGGGCAGGAGGCTTGCGTGCAAGCTGCTTCCATCCAGCGGTAGGACTTCCCGCATCGCGGGGCCGCTCAATCCTGGCGAAGCGGCCGGAAGCTCATGCGGTGCAGCCGGCAGGGGCCGATGGCGGCGATGGCCTTGCGGTGCACCTCGGTGGCATAGCCGGCATGGACGGCGAAGCCGTAGCCGGGATAGGTCTCCTCGGCGCGGGCCATCATGCGGTCGCGCATCACCTTGGCGACGATGGAGGCGGCGGCGATGGAGAGCGAGCGGGCATCGCCCTTGACGACGGCGCGGCCCTCGCAGGCAAGGCCCGGCGGCACGTCGCGGCCGTCGGCGAGGACGAGCTTCGGCGCGACCTCCAGGCCGGCGACGGCGCGGCGCATGGCGTCGAGGCTCGCCTTGCGGATGTCGATGGCGTCGATGCGGCGCGGGGAACTGGACGCGACGGAGACGAAGGCCGATTGCATGATCCGCGCGAAGAGCGCCTCGCGCCGAAGGGCGCTGAGCTGCTTGGAATCGTTGAGCCCGTCGGGAATATCGTCCGGATCGAGCACCACGGCGGCGGCGACGACGGGGCCAGCCAGCGGGCCGCGACCGGCCTCGTCGGTGCCGGCCACCGGCCAGATGCCGCGTGCGCGGGCGGCGGCTTCCATCTGGAAGTCCGGGCCCTCGGGCAGGTCGAAGAGAAGGCGGGAATCGGAGGATGTACGGGACATGCGGCGAACCTCGCACATCCATCCGATTCCCTGCAAGTCCCCCGGCAGGAGGCGGACGCCGGAGGATTGCCGGCATGCCCCGGGGAAAGGCAAACCGGAAGGACGGGCCGGGCACGGATGCCCGGCGGTATTCCCAAAGCCCTACAGCAGCGAGAGCTGCACGCCGCTGCCCGATGGCGGCACGAACTGGTCGAGGGCGAGGTTTCGCCGCGTGCGCGTCAGCTCCAGCCGCTTGGAGGCCATCTCGAAGCGGCGGGCGATCTGCCAGGCATAGGGGCCGGCGCCCTTCATGCGTTTGCCGAACTCGGCGTCGTAATCCTTGCCGCCGCGCATGGAGCGCACCAGCGACATGACGTGGCGATAGCGGTCCGGGTAGTGGCGCAGCAGCCAGTCGCGGAAGAGGGGGCTCACCTCCAGCGGCAGGCGCAGCAGCACATAGCTCGCCTCCAGCGCCCCGGCCGCCTTGCCCGAATCGAGCACGCGCTCGATCTCGTGGTCGTTGAGGCCGGGAATGATCGGCGCCATCATGATCGCAACGGGGATGCCGGCCGCAGAAAGCGTGCGGATGGCCTCCAGCCGGCGCGGCGGGGTTGCCGCGCGCGGCTCCATGGTGCGGGCCAGCTTGCGGTCGAGCGTGGTGACGGAAAGCCCCACCCAGGCAAGGCCGCGCGCCGCCATGCGCCCGAGGATGTCGATGTCGCGCAGCACGAGCGCCGACTTGGTGACGATCGAGACCGGATGGTTGGCCGCGTCCAGCACTTCGAGAATCTGCCGCATGATGCGCCATTCCTTCTCGATCGGCTGGTAGGGATCGGTGTTGGTGCCGATCGCGATGACGCGCGGCTTGTAGCCGGGCTTGGAAAGTTCACGCTCCAGCAGCTTCGGCGCATCCGGCTTGGCAAACAGCCGCGCCTCGAAATCCAGGCCCGCGGACAGGCCCATGAAGGCATGGGTCGGCCGGGCGAAGCAATAGATGCAGCCGTGTTCGCAGCCGCGATAGGGATTGATCGAGCGGTCGAAGGGGATATCGGGCGATTCGTTGCGCGTGATGATGCTGCGCGGCTTTTCCACCTGCACCTCGGTGCGGAAGGGCGGCAGCTCCTCCAGCGTCTGCCAGCCGTCGTCGACGGTCTCCCGCGTCACCGGCTCGAAACGGCCGGTGAAGTTGAGGCCGGCGCCGCGGCCTCGGCGGCGCTCGCTCTCCACGCGCATGCCCGTCTCGGCCATCAGCGCTTCGGCAACGTCTTTCGCATGGCCGGGCGCAAGAGCGCCCTGCCTGAGGCTGGCCAGATCGTTCATGAGTGTCTCCGCCGGGGACAGGCCCCGATTCAATGACTATATTCCTATCGCGGAAATGAGAACAATGCAAGAACAAAATTCGGAGCGCCGGAACTGCGGATGCTGGCCGGCTCGGCTGCGGGAGGCAGTGGAATTCGATGTTGCGATGCGGTATGGGAGAGCATGCTGACAGTCATCCTGGAATGCCGCGACAACGAGGCGGAGCTTGCACAGACATTGGCGGCGCTGGTCTCCGGCGCGGTCGAGGGCATCGTGCGCGATGTGATCGTGCTCGATCACGGCTCGCGCGACGGTTCCGCGGCGGTAGCCGACGCCGCCGGCTGCCGCTTCCTGACGGAGTGGGACATCAAGGATGTACTGGGCTCGGCCCGCGGCGAGTGGCTCCTGCTGCTGGAGCCGGGCGCGCGGCCCATGGCGGGGTGGGTGGACGCCGTCGTCGACCATGTGGCGGTCAACCGCAATCCGGCGCGTTTCCTCGCCTCGCGCAGCCATCGCCGGCCGTTCCTCCAGCGCCTTCTGCGCCGCCCGGCGCCGCTGGAGCAGGGCTATCTCGTCGGCAAGCGCCAGGCCCTTGCGGCGCTCCGCCCCGGCATGGCGCTCGCCGGCATCGCCACTGGCGCCGGCGCTCGCCGCCTCGCGGTGGAAATGGTGCCGGCCTGGGCGGTGAAGGCCATGCGGGCGGAAGCCGGTTGAACGCCTCCGCCTGA
>CAMLOC010000689.1 GCA_946481465.1 uncultured Shinella sp.
GCTGGGCACGTTCCAGCTGGGTGAACAATCCGAGGGACGCACGCTGCAGTCTTTCGCCGAGTGATTCGCGGCACGGCGCGGCTTCGCGGAGTTGCCCGCCGTGACCGCGCTGTTCATCATGGAGGAACAGCACCATGCCTGGAATCGCCGGCTGGGGATTACCGGAGTAGAGCATGGGCGGCACGTCCATCCAGGTGGGCCGGTAGAGCGCGCCAAGCGAATAGCCGCAGGCATTCAGCCTGTGCCGCGCAAGGCCGCGTTCGTCGAGGATGCGGGCATGGGTCTCGAAGACGGTGCCGAAGGTGTTGCCGGGGCGAAGCACCATCTCCATCGCCTGCATGGCCTCGCGGCAGGCGCTGTAGAGTTCGCGGTGGCGGTTGGTCGGCTCGCCGATGATGGCGGTGCGCATCATCGGCGCATGGTAGCGCGCGCTGACGCCCGACCATTCGAGGGTAAGCTGGTCCTCGGCATCGAGCTTGCGCCGGCCGGACTTGGAGCGGCAGAGCAGGGCGTCGGCGCCCGAGCCGATGACGAATTCGTTGGCGGCATAGTCGCCGCCGGCGGCCAGAACCGCGTTCTGCAGCGCCGCCAGGATCGCCGCCTCGTCGCCGCCCGGCACGATGAGGGGCAGGGCGGCGGCGCGCTCGACATAGGCGATCTCGGCCGGGCTCTTGATGAGGCGCAGGCGGCTGATGAGGCTGGAGGCGTCGACGATCTGGCCGAAGCTCTGGAGCTGGTTGTCGAGAAGGCGTGCATTGCGGCCGGTGAGGCCATGGGTGTCGTATTCGACGCCGATGCGGCAGCCGAGCAGGTCGAGATCGGACAAGAGGTTCTTCAGGTCCATCGTCGGATCGGCGTTGACGCGGTCGATCCAGATTTCGATCTTCTCGATGTTGGAGGTGTGGCGCGCCTGGCGCAGGTCCGCCGAGCGGGTCAGCAGCACCATTTCCCCCGTCGCCTTGACGACCAGCGTCTGGAAGAAGCAGTAGCCGAAGGTGTCGTAGCCCGTCAGCCAGTACATGCTCTCCTGCGCGAAGAGCAGCATGGCGTCGATCTTCTCCTCCCGCATGCGGGCGGTGAGGCGCTGGAGCCGGTTGGCGTATTCCTCGCTGTCGAAGTGAAGTGCCATGGCGGTGTCTCCCTCGTCCGTGTCGTTTTGGGGGCTTCAGCCCCGTAGCATGATCGCCGAAATCTGGCGGCCGTAGTCGGGCTCCTGCCGGTGCGTGGTGCGCCGGTAGGAGAAGAAACGCTCTTCGTCCGGATAGGTGCAGATGTCGAGGTTCTCCGCCGTCACGCCGGCATCGGTCAGCCGCTGCGTCGTCAGGCCCGGCAGGTCGAACATGGCGTGGCCGGGCTTTTCCGACGCTGTGAAATAGCGCTGATATGCCGTGTCGACGCCAAGGAAACGCTCCACGAATTCCGGCCCGACCTCGTAGTTCCGCCGGCTGATCGAGGGGCCAAGGCTGGCGACGATCGCTTCGCGGCGGGCGCCGAGCCGTTCCATCGCCGCGATGGTGCTTTCGAGCACGCCGTAGAGCGCGCCCTTCCAGCCGGCATGGGCGGCGCCGACGACGCGGGCTTCTGGATCGCAGAAGAGGATCGGGCCGCAATCGGCGGCAAGGACGCCGAGCACCATGCCGGGCGTGGCGCTGACCAGCGCATCGGCCTGCGGGCGCGCGCCGTCATACGCGCCGTCGACCAGGACGACGTCCGGCGAATGGACCTGGTGCACGGTGGCGAGACGGTCGGGCGTTGCGGAGAACCAGCGGGCGACGCGGGTGCGATTCTCCTCGACCTTTTCCCGCTCGTCCTTCGAGCCGAGGCCGACATTGAGGCCGCGATAGATGCCGTCGGAAACCCCGCCGGCGCGCGTGAAGAAGCCGTGCTGCGCGGCCTTTCCGGCCCGCTCGGCAAGGAGCGGGCTTTCGATCGGGGAGGGGAGCGCGTCGTCCTTCATGGTCTCTCGGCTGGGCTTGGGCGGCCCGTCGGGCCTGGGTGCGGCCGGGGCATGCGGGGTCACAAATCGGGCCGGATGTTGTCCGGCCTGACGGCCGGTGTCAATCCGGCTGGCGGAAGGGAAACAGCGCGAGCGGCGTGCTGCCGACGGCCAAGACCTTGAAAAGATCGCCCATTTTGCCGACGCCGGAACCGGCGAGCCGGTCGACGTCGGCAAGAATCGACTGCTGCGTCGCTGGGTCGCGGTGCCGGCCGAGGGCGGAGGCCCGTTCGCCGATGCCGAGGCCGACGAGGAAATCGCCCTGGTGCAACATGCCGTGCACGGTGAGCCCGGCGCTCGCGGCCGCGCCGGCAAGGCGCTCGAAATCGACATGACTCGTCAGGTCCGCCTCGCCGGGATGGGCGAGCGGCGGGTCGGAGTCGTGTTTCAGCACCGCCTGCAGCGTATCGCCGAAGCCGGTGACGAAATGGCCGTAGTCGATGATGAGCGCGGTGCCGCCGAAACGGGCGATGCGCTCGCCGATCGTCGCCATGACGGCCTCGCGGGCCGGGGCGATCTCGAAGATCGTGCCGTTCGGCACCGATTTGTGGCTTTCCGGCAGGAGCGCGGGATCGAGGCTGGCGACGCCGGCGGCGAAGGTCAGTTCGTCATTCGCGTCGAGGCCGACGAGGCGCTCGCGGAAGCCGGCCGGCGTCTTGATGAACTGGCGGATCGGGATGGCGTCGAAAAGCTCGTTGGCGGCGAGCAGCACGAAGCCGTCCGGCAGCTCCTCGAAACTGTCGTGCCAAGTGATGCGCGCGGCATGGGTGCCGAGCGTCTCGTGCTGGACGGCGCGCAGCTTCGCGCTGGTCTCGATCAGGTGAAACGACGCGCTCTCGTAGAGCTGCGGGGCGATCCGCGCCACGACGCGCAGCATGTCGGCCATCATCGTGCCGCGGCCGGGGCCGATCTCGGCGATGCGCACATCCGCCGGCCCGCCGTGCTTCTGCCAGGC
>CAMLOC010000690.1 GCA_946481465.1 uncultured Shinella sp.
AGGCAGGAAAAGGGAGAACAGGAATGAACCGTGGTCTGCTTCTGAAACTCGTCGTCGCCGCTTTCGCGTCGCTGCCGCTCGCCCTGCCGGCCGCGGCCGCGGAAAAGGTCACCGTCTTTGCGGCCGCCAGCCTCAAGAACGCGCTGGATGCGGCCAATGCCGCCTGGTCCAAGGAGACCGGCAACGAGACGACGGTCTCCTATGCGGCAAGCTCGGCGCTCGCCAAGCAGATCGAGGCGGCAGCCCCCGCCGACCTCTTCATCTCGGCCGACCTTGCCTGGATGGACTATGTCGCCGAAAAGAAGCTGATCAAGGACGATACCCGCGTGAACCTCCTCGGCAACCGCATCGTGCTGGTCGCGCCGAAGGACAAGGCCGCGGCCGTCGAGATCGGGCAGGGTTTCGACCTCGCCGGTCTCCTCGGCGACGGCCGGCTCGCCATGGGTGCGGTCGATAGCGTGCCGGCCGGCAAATACGGCAAGGCGGCGCTTGAAAAGCTCGGCATCTGGTCGTCGGTGGAAGGCAAGGTCGCCGGTGCCGAAAGCGTGCGCGCCGCGCTCGCCCTCGTCTCGCGCGGCGAGGCGCCCTACGGCATCGTCTACCAGACGGATGCCGCGGCCGATCCGGGCGTCGCCGTCGTCGGCACCTTCCCGGAGGACAGCCACCCGCCGATCATCTACCCTGTCGCCATCCTTTCGGAATCCGAGAGCGCCGCGGCGGTCGCCTATCTCGACTTCCTGAAGTCCGACAAGGCCGCCCCCTTCTTCACCGAGCAGGGTTTCTCGATCCTGAAGTAAGACGAGCCTCGCGACAGGCTGCGGTGCTAGACCGGGGCATGGCGAGATCTGCTTGCCTCTCATCCCGCTGCCGCGACCTTCTCCCCGCAAGCGGGGAGAAGGGGCTTGTAGCAATGTCGTGCCAGAACGGGAGCCGGGGCGAATTCTCGGGAAAACAGCGCGGCATCCCCTTCTCCCCGCTTGCGGGGAGAAGGTGCCGGCAGGCGGATGAGGGGCCTGTCAGCGGACGAGGCCTGGGGGCGAGCCTCCCGGACCGGATATTTTACGAGGAACACGCGTGGACTGGCTTGCCCTGAGCGACGAGGAATGGACGGCGATCCGGCTCAGCCTTCGGGTCTCCTCGGTGGCGGTCCTTGTCAGCCTGCCGCTCGGCATCCTCGCGGCCCTGGCGCTGGCGCGCGGCCGCTTCTGGGGCAAGTCGCTGCTGAACGGCCTGGTGCACCTGCCGCTGATCCTGCCGCCCGTCGTCACCGGCTTCCTGCTGCTCATCCTGTTCGGCCGGCGCGGCCCCGTCGGCTCGGTGCTCGACGAATGGTTCGGCATCGTGCTCTCCTTCCGCTGGACCGGCGCGGCGCTCGCCTGCGGCGTCATGGGCTTTCCGCTGATGGTGCGCTCGATCCGCCTTTCCATCGAGGCCGTCGACCGCAAGCTGGAGGAGGCGGCCGGCACGCTGGGCGCAAGTCCCCTCTGGGTCTTCCTCACCGTCACCCTGCCGCTCATCCTGCCCGGCGTCATCGCCGGCATGATCCTCGCCTTTGCGAAAGCGATGGGCGAGTTCGGCGCCACCATCACCTTCGTCTCCAACATTCCCGGCGAGACGCAGACGCTGTCGGCCGCCATCTACACCTTCACCCAGGTGCCCGGCGGGGATGCCGGCGCCATGCGCCTCACCCTCGTCGCTATCGCCATCTCCATGGTCGCGCTCGTCGCCTCCGAGGTGCTCGCCCAGCGCATCGGCCGCAAGGTGAACCTCGAATGAGCCTCGTCGTGGATGTTCGCCACCGGCTCGGCGATTTCTCGCTGGAGGCCGCCTTCGCCTCCGACGGGGGCGTCACCGCCCTGTTCGGCCGGTCCGGCTCGGGAAAGACCTCGCTGGTCCGCATCATCGCCGGCCTGACGCGCCCGGCGGAAGGCCGGGTCCTGCTCGGCAACGAGGTGCTGGTCGACACCAGCCGCCGCGTCTTCGTGCCGGCGCATCGCCGGCGCTTCGGCTATGTCTTCCAGGAGGCACGGCTCTTCCCGCATCTCACCGTGCGCCAGAACCTCAACTACGGCCGCTGGTTCTCGCCGAAGGGCGCGCGCACGGAAAATCCGGACCGCGTGGTCGACCTGCTCGGCATTGCCGGCCTGCTCGACCGCCAGCCGGCCAACCTTTCCGGCGGCGAGAAACAACGCGTCGCCATCGGCCGCGCGCTGCTGGCCTCGCCGCGCCTGCTGCTGATGGACGAACCGCTCGCCGCGCTCGACGAGGAGCGCAAGGCGGAAATCCTGCCCTATCTGGAACGCCTGCGCGACGGGGTCGGCATTCCCATCGTCTATGTCAGCCATTCGGTGGCCGAGGTGGCGCGCCTTGCCGATCGGGTGGTGCTGATGGCGGACGGGCGCATCACGGCGATCGGCGCGGCATCGGATGTGCTGGGCGGCCCGCGTCTTTCCTCCGCCGCCGAGCGCCGCGAGGCGGGCAGCATTCTTGCCGGTCGGGTCGAGGCGCGCGATGCCGCGCACGGCCTCGCCACCATCCGCCTCGACGGCGGTGCGACGATCCTCGTGCCGGGAGCCAAGGTCTCGCCGGGCGACACGGTGCGGCTGCGCATCCCCGCCCGCGACGTCATGATCGCGACGGTGCGGCCGGAAGGCCTCAGCGCCCTCAATATCCTGGACGGTGCCGTCGAGGCGATCGAACCGGACGGCGAGGGCATGGCAAGCCTGCGCATAACCTGTGGCGGGGATATCGTACGCGCCCGCATCACCGCGCTTTCCGTCGAGCGCCTGGGCCTTGCCCCGGGCCTGCCGGTTCATGCGGTCGTCAAGACGGTGGCGCTGGAATAGGCGTCAGTCCGCAAGGTTCGCGACGATCCAGCCGATATCCTCGGCCAGCGCCGCGCGCGCCTTGTCCTCCATGGCGTGGTAATGGGTGATCAGCGCTTCGCCGAA
>CAMLOC010000691.1 GCA_946481465.1 uncultured Shinella sp.
CGCGGACGTGATCACTTCCAGCATCGTCTCCACCGCGCGCGCCGAGTCCGAACGGCTAAGCCCCGCACGGTCCGCGACCTGGCCGATGAGATCCTGCTTATTCATTCCCCACTCCCGAGCTTTGGCCGCGGGACTCGCGGACGCACAAACCGTGACTTAAGGCCATTTTCAGGCCCCAAGTCAAAAACCTTAATGACGAACGGCCGCAGTTTCCGACGAAGCGTGAGGGTGAACCACGGGTTCGGTGGCATGCTCATCCGGCTCGGTCCATTCAATCGCCTCGACCGGCTCGGTCAAAGCGCGGGCCAGGACTTCGTCGACGTGGGAGACCGGCACGATTTCCAGATTCTCTTTCACCGTCGCCGGGATTTCCGCCAGATCCTTCTCGTTTTCCGATGGGATCAGCACCGTCGTAATCCCGCCGCGCAGCGCCGCCAGCAGCTTCTCCTTGAGACCGCCGATCGGCAGCACGCGCCCGCGCAGGGTAACTTCGCCGGTCATGGCGACGTCACGGCGGACCGGAATGCCGGTAAGCGTCGAAATCATCGCGGTGACCATGCCGACGCCCGCCGACGGCCCGTCCTTGGGTACGGCGCCTTCGGGCAGGTGAACGTGGATATCCTTGCGTGCGAAGATGCTCGGCTTGACGCCGTAGGCGGGCGCCCGCGCCTTGATGAAGCTCATCGCCGCCTGGATCGATTCCTGCATCACTTCACCGAGCTTGCCGGTGGTCTTGATCTGGCCCTTGCCGGGGACCGTGACGGCCTCGATGGTGAGCAGCTCGCCGCCGACCTCGGTCCAGGCCAGGCCGGTGACCGCGCCAATCTGGTCCTCTTCCTCGCTTACGCCGTAACGGTAGCGCCGCACGCCAAGGAAATCGCCGAGGTTGTCGAGGGTCAGTTCGACCTTGTCGGTTTTCCCCTCCAGGATCTGGCGCAGCGATTTTCGGGCGACCTTGGCCAGTTCGCGCTCGAGCGTCCGCACGCCGGCCTCACGCGTGTAGTGCCGGATGATGCCGCGCAGGCCGGAGTCGGCAAAAACCAGCTCCTCAGGAGTCACGCCGTGGGCTTCCATCTGCTTGGGGATGAGATGACGCCGCGCGATCTCGACCTTCTCGTCCTCGGTATATCCCTCGAGGCGGATGATCTCCATGCGGTCGAGCAGCGGCTGCGGCATGTCGAGCGAATTGGCGGTGGTGACGAACATGACGTCGGAAAGGTCGTAGTCCAGCTCCAGGTAATGGTCCTGAAAGCGGCTGTTCTGCTCGGGGTCCAGGACTTCGAGCAAAGCCGATGCCGGGTCGCCGCGGAAGTCGGTGCCAAGCTTGTCGATCTCGTCGAGCAGGAACAGGGGATTGCTGGTTCCCGCCTTCTTCAGGTTGGCAATAATCTTCCCTGGCAGCGAGCCGATATAGGTTCGGCGATGCCCACGAATCTCGGCCTCGTCGCGCACGCCGCCAAGTGATTGGCGGGCGAACTCGCGGCCCGTCGCGCGGGCGATCGACCGGCCGAGCGACGTCTTGCCGACACCCGGCGGGCCGACCAGGCACAGTATCGGACCCTTGAGCTTGTTGGTGCGCGCCTGGACGGCCAGATATTCGACGATCCGGTCCTTGACCTTCTCCAAGCCGTAATGGTCCTCGTCGAGCACCCTTTGCGCCTCGGCGATGTCCTTCTTGAGCTTCGACTTCTTGCCCCACGGCAGGCCGAGCAGCACGTCGAGATAGTTGCGGGCGACCGTGGCTTCGGCCGACATCGGCGCCATTGCCTTGAGCTTCTTGAGCTCGGCGTTGGCGCGGGCACGGGCGTCCTTGCTCAGCCGGGTCTTGCGGATCTTCGCGGCCAGCTCGGCCAGCTCGTCGCCGTCCTCGCCTTCCTCATTACCGAGTTCGCGCTGGATCGCCTTCAGCTGCTCGTTCAGATAATATTCGCGCTGGGTTTTTTCCATCTGCCGCTTGACGCGGCTGCGGATCTTCTTCTCGACCTGGAGGACGCCGAGTTCCCCCTCCATGAAGGCGAAGACCATCTCCAGCCGTCGCGCCGGATTCAATTCCCCGAGCAGGGCCTGCTTGTCCGCGACCTTGATCGACAGGCTGGAAGCGACCGCATCCGCAAGGATGGACGGGTTGTCGATTTCCGACAGCTGGACGCTGGTCTCGGCCGGCAGACGCTTGTTGAGCTTGGCGTAATTGTCGAACTGGTCGATCACCGAGCGCATCAGCGCCTGGGCTTCGGGTCCCTCGGCGGTCTCTTCGTCGACTTCCTCAACCTCGGCGGCGAGATAATCGCCGCGCTGGACGAGATTGGTCAGCCGCGCTCGCTTGGCCCCTTCAACCAGGACGCGCACGGTGCCGTCCGGCAGCTTGAGGAGCTGCATGGCCGTGGCGATGACTCCGAGCTCGTACAGCGCATCGCGGTCGGGATCGTCCTCGGCCGGGTCGAGCTGCGCGACCAGGAACAATTCCTTGTCAGCGGCCATGGCAGCTTCGAGCGCAGCAACGGACTTGTCCCGTCCCACGAACAGCGGGACGATTCGGTTGGGAAAGACGACGATGTCGCGAAGCGGCAGGATCGGAAGGGTTCGGCTCATGCGCTCCATATGGGCGGCGGCCCTCAATATCGCAACGGATGGCTAGCCAAATGCCACCAGCAGCGCTGGCCCAAGGTTTTGCAGCGCGTGCGTCGTGGCGGCTATGCCGACGCCGGCCCAAAAGCCGCGCTGCCGCCAAACCACGAACAGGGTCGAGAAAATCAGGAACGGCCACCAGATCACCAGGCCCCAGCCCAGCGCCTCAAGCGAATGCGCGACGCCCCAACCCGCCGCGCTGAGCAGAATCGCCGCGGTCGGCGGCATGAAGCGAAGAAACAGGGACAAGAAGCCGGCCATGATCAGGGTTTCAACAACAGGTGCGAAAACGACGAGCAGGGCAATGGCGGTTACCCCCGTCAT
>CAMLOC010000692.1 GCA_946481465.1 uncultured Shinella sp.
GTCTCCTGGTAATAGGCCTCCACCGAGCCCGGCAGGTCGAGATGGGCGACGTAGCGCACGTCCGGCTTGTCGATGCCCATGCCGAAGGCGACCGTCGCGACGAGGCAGAGGTCCTCCTCCTTGAGGAAGGCATCCTGGTTGGCGTCGCGCACCGCGCGGTCGAAGCCGGCATGGTAGGGCAGCGCGCGAACGCCCTGCGCGTTCAGCCAGTCGGCCGTGTCCTCCACCTTGGCGCGCGACAGGCAATAAACGATGCCGCTCTCGCCCTGGTGGCGCGAGAGGAAGCGCAGCAATTGCTGGCGCGCCTGGTCGCGCTCGGCGATCTCGTAGGAAATGTTCGGCCGGTCGAAGCTGGTGGTGAAGACCGCCGCATCCTGGAGGCCGAGGCGTTCGATGATGTCGCCGCGGGTGTGCGGATCGGCCGTCGCCGTCAGCGCGACGCGCGGCACGCCGGGATAGCGCTCGCCGAGGACGCCGAGCGCCCGGTATTCCGGCCGGAAATCATGGCCCCATTGCGAGACGCAATGCGCCTCGTCGATGGCGAAGAGCGCGATGCGGGCGTCGGCGACGAGTTCGGCGAAACCCTCCGTGACGATGCGCTCGGGTGTCACGTAGAGGAGATCGAGCGCGCCGGCGCGCATGGCGTCGCGCACGGCGAAGAACTCCTCGCGCGTCAGCGAGGAATTGAGCGCGGCAGCCCTGACGCCGAGCTGCTTCAGCGCCTCCACCTGGTCACGCATCAGCGCGATCAGCGGCGAGATGACGATGCCGACGCCGTCGCGGCAGAGCGCCGGGATCTGGAAGCAGAGCGACTTGCCGGCGCCGGTCGGGAACAACACGACGGCATCGCCGCCCGCCGTGACATGCTCCACCACCGCCTGCTGCTTGCCGCGGAAGGCATCGTAGCCGTAGACGCGCTTGAGCACGTCGAGGGGGCGGGCGGTTTGGGTGGAGCTGTCGAGCATGCGATTCCGTCTTCGTTTGCGGCGACTATGGCCGCAGGAGGGAAAGGAGGCAACCGTGGCGGCCTTTTTGCCCCTCATCCCGCTGCCGCGACCTTCTTCCCGTAAACGTGAAGAAGGAAGATGCCGCCCGGTTTTCCTTCAAGGGGTGCCTTCAAGGGGTGACTGTGGAAGGCATCGCAACATGCGTCCTTCGCCCCGCTTGCGGGGAGAAGGTGCCGGCAGGCGGATGACGGGCAAAACCCCTACTTCCCCGCCGGCCCCTTCACGCGGCCGGAGAGCACGCCGAACCCCTCGATGATGGCCTCCTGGTTCTCCAGGCGCACGGTCTCCATCTGCACCTCCTGCAGCGCGCGCAGGATCTGGGGAACGCGCTCGCCATCCCCCTCCTCGGTGGCCACGGCAAGTTCACGCTCCAGTTCACGGCGCTGCCAGAGCAGGGCGCGGGTGCGCTTGTGCAGGGCGAGCGCCTGGAGGTAGCCCTCGCGGGCATCCTCGGGCGCGGCCTCCGCCGTCGCGGTCCACAGGCGGGAATTGCGGATCTGCTGGTCGAGCCCGCGCAGCAGCGTGTCGAAACCGGCCGCCTCCAGTTCCTCGACCAGCCGGTCGCGCTCCAGCTTCGCGCCGACGGAGCCGGCAATGCCGAGCAGCGCGGACCAGAGCCGCTGGAGATCGCGGTTCTCGTATTCGATGATGGCGATCTCGTCGTAATCGCTGAAGAGCAGGCCCGGATGGTTGACGACGGTGAGCGCCAGCACGCTTTCGCGCAGCGCCGGCAGGTCCTGCGCGCCGCGCACCAGCGCCGAACGCGCCAGCCGGTCGGAAATGCCGGTGGAGACGGTGATGCCCTGCGGCGCGCCGCGCCCCCCGCCCCGTGCCTGCCGGTTGCCGGAAAAGCCGCCGCCGCCCTGCCTTTGCGGCGGGCGGAAGAAGGCATTCAGCCGCTCGCGCATGGCCTGCTGGTAATGGCGGCGCACGTCCTCGTCGGCGATCACGCCGGTGACCTGGCGCAGGCGCGCCTCCAGCGCCGCCCGGCTTTCCGGCGTCTCGAACGTCGCGCCCTGCACCTCGCGGCTCCAGATCATCTCGGCCAGCGGCCGGGCGCCCGCCATCACCGTGTCGAAGGGCGCACGACCCTCGTGGCGCACGAGGTCGTCGGGATCCTTGCCGTCGGGCAGGAGGGCGAAGCGCACGGTGCGCTCCGGCCGGATGAAGGGCAGCGCGAGGTCCGCGGCGCGGTTCGCCGCACGAATGCCCGCCCCGTCGCCGTCGAAGCAGAGCACCGGCTCCGGCGTCATCTTCCACAGGAGCTCGAGCTGGTTCTCGGTGAGCGCCGTGCCGAGCGGCGCGACGGCGTTCTCGATGCCGGCCTGGTGGAGCGCGATCACGTCCATGTAGCCTTCGACGGCGATCACCGTGCCGGCGGTCCTCTCGTCCTGCCCCGCGCGGCCCGCCCCCTGCGCGGCCTTGCGGGCGCGGGCGTGGTTGTAGAGCACGTTGCCCTTGTGGAAGAGCTCGGTCTCGTTGGAATTGAGGTATTTCGCCGGCGCGTCGGGCGACATGGCGCGCCCGCCGAAGGCGATGACCTTCTCGCGCACCGAGAGGATCGGGAACATGATGCGGTCGCGGAACCGATCGTAGGAAACGGGAATGTCCGGCCCGTGCACGACGAGGCCGCAGGCCTCGATCGCCTCCTTCGGCACGCCCTTGCCGGCAAGGAACTCCTTCAGCGCATTGCGGCTTTCCGGCGCATAGCCTAGGCGGAAGGTCTCGATGGTGCGGCCCGTCAACCCGCGGTCGCGCAGGTAGGCGCGCGCCTTGGCGCCCGCCGGTGTCTGGAGCTGGTCCTCGAAGAAGCGGGCGGCCATGTCCATGATCTCGACGAGGCCGGTGCGCTCCTTCTCGCGCTGCTCGGCCTCGCGGTCCGGCTGCGGCATGGCGACGCCCGCCATGGCGCAGGTCACGGGAACGGTCGACATCGACGG
>CAMLOC010000693.1 GCA_946481465.1 uncultured Shinella sp.
ACGCATTGACACTCATGGTCGAGCCTTCGCGGCTCATGTTCCTGTCGCTCGGCGTCCTGTGCGGCGTGGTGCTCGGTATCATTCCGGGCATCGGCGGGCTTGCAGGTGTTGCGATCCTCATGCCGTTCACCTTCGGCATGGATCCCTTCACCGCCTTCGGGTTCCTTCTCGGTCTCGCCGCGACGACCGCGACGGGCGACCCGATCCCCGCCATCCTCTTCGGCGTGCCGGGAGGAGCGGGATCGGCTGCGACGGTTCTCGATGGCCTGCCGCTCGCCAAGAAAGGCGAGGCGGGGCGGGCGCTCTCTGCGGCCTACATGTCGTCGATGATGGGCGGCGTCTTCGGGGCGCTCCTGATGGCGGTGCTGCTTCCGGTCATGCGGCCGGTCATCCTTGCGGTGGGCGCGCCGGAGCTCCTCGCCTTCTCGGTCTTCGGCATATCGATGGTGATCATCCTCTCCGGCAAGGCGCCGATAAGAGGCCTCGTCACCGCCATCGTCGGCATAATGCTCTCGCTCGTCGGCTCCGACCAGCAGGGCGCGTCGTTGCGGTGGACCTTCGATTCCCTCTATCTCTATGAGGGTGTGCCGTTAGCGCCGGCGGTCCTCGGCCTCTATGCCCTTCCCGAGCTCTGCGACCTCCTGATCTCGCGTACCGCCATCTCCGGCAAGATCAACAAGGTCAATTCCGGCATGCTGCAAGGCGCGAAGGACTGCTTCAAACACTGGTTCCTGATATTGCGCTGCTCCTGGCTCGGTTCCGCCTTCGGCGCCTTCCCCGGCATCGGCGGCAGCGTCATCGACTGGCTCGCCTACGGTCATGCGATCAAGACGGAGAAGGGTGCCAAGGAGACCTTCGGCAAGGGCGACATTCGCGGCGTCATCGCATCCGAGAGCGCCAACAATGCCAAGGAAGGCGGGGCGCTGGTGCCGACCGTCGCCTTCGGCGTGCCGGCTTCCGCCAGCATGGCGCTCCTCCTCGGCGCCTTCCAGATCCATGGGCTGACGCCCGGCCCGACCATGCTGACGAGCCATCTCGACGTCACCTATTCCATGGTCTGGAGCATCGCGCTCGCCAACATTCTCGGTGCCGGCCTGTGCTATGCCTTTTCGGGCCAGTTCGCCAAGCTCGCGACGCTGCGCTACACGCTGATCCTGCCGACGGTCCTCGCCATCATCTATATCGGCGCCTTCCAGGAAAATCGGCAGTGGGGCGACATCTACACGCTCCTCATCTTCGGGGTCGTCGGCTGGACGATGAAGCAACTGAAATGGGCGCGCCCGCCGCTGATTCTCGGCCTCGTCCTGGGCGAGACGATCGAGCGCTATCTCTTCATCTCGATCGTTCGCTTCGAAAGCGCCTGGATCTGGCGCCCGCTCGTGCTCATTCTCTTCGCCATGGCACTCGCCGGCTTCCTCCTGCCGCTCTACCGGAACGTCCGCCAACACGGCTCCGGCATGCTGCAGAGCTTCGGCCGTCCCGTCTTCCGGCCGTCTCAGTTCGTCCACTTGTTCCTGCTCGCGCTGTTCATCTTCGCGCTCTGCGACATGGGCGAGTGGAACGAGAGCTCGAAGATCGTTCCGACGATCCTGTGCTGGGGCGGGCTTGCGCTCATCGTCTTTTCGCTTGCCGTCGACCTCACCTGGCATCCCGAAAACGACGAGGGGCTGCACATGGATCTTGAATCCGACACCGCGCACCTTACGAAACGCGAAGTGGTGACGCGCGCCGCGATCTTCTTCGGTTGGCTGGTCGGGCTGATGATCTCCATGGCGACGATCGGGCTCATCCCCTCGATCCCCATCTTCGTCATCCTCTTCATGCGGATCGAGGGCAGGGAGCGCTGGTTCCTGGCGATCACGCAGGCTGTCTGCCTCACCGCCTTCGTCTACTTCGTCTTCCACCGCACGCTGCACATCCCCTGGCCGCCGACCTTCCTCGGCTGGGCATTCCCGGAGATGCGCTGGATTCCGTCGGTGTGACGATGGAGACCGGGGAAACGAGAGAGCCGCAACCAGTGCCCGCCGCCCTCAAGGGCGACGGGCCGACCGTTGCGCGGCTCGTCCTTTTCTGCCTGAAGGTGGGATTGTTCTCCTTCGGGGGCGGTCTCTCCGGCTGGCTCTACCGGGAATTCGTGCAGCGGCGCGGCTGGATGAGCGACGAGGATTTCGGCAGTTCGCTCGCCTTCGCCCAGATGATGCCGGGGCCGACCATCGCAAATCTCGTCATCTGCTGCGTGAGCCGCTTCACGGGGGCGGGGGGCGTCTTCGCTTGCGTGCTCGCGCTCCTCGTCGGCCCGTTCTTCGCCGTCCTCGGCCTCTACACGGTCTATGGCCGCCTGAGCCACGAGCCCCTGTTCCAGGCCGTCTCCGACGGCATCGTCTTCGCCGCGATCGGGATGCTGCTCATCATCTGCATCCGGGGCATCCGCAGGACGATCAAGTTTCCCCCCGGCCTCGGGGTGATTGCGGGAACGGCCTTTTGCGTCGGCGTCCTTCACTGGCCCATGCTCCCCGTCGTTCTCGTCTTTGCCGCGATCAGCGTGACGCTCGCCTGGAGGACGCTGTGAACAAGGAACACGAGGTTCTCTTTACCCTTGTCGCGATACTGGCACCCTTTTCCCTGCTTTCCGTCGGGGGCGGATCGGCAATCATTCCAGGATTGCAAAGGGAGACGGTGGACGTGCTCCACTGGGTGACGGCCTCGGAATTCGTCGAGATGTTCGCCGTCACCCGCGCCGCGCCGGGACCCGGCACGATGCTTTCGACCCTGATCGGCTGGAAGGTGGCAGGCTGGACGGGGGCGATCGTCGCGACGCTGTCGCTCATGATGCCTTCCGCGCTCCTGTGCTACGGCGTCTTCCGCCTCTCCGACAGGCACAGTGACAAGCGCTGGAACCGGGCGCTGCGCAAGGGCCTCGCGCCGGTCGGCGTCGGGCTCAGCATT
>CAMLOC010000694.1 GCA_946481465.1 uncultured Shinella sp.
TGCGCCCGAGAAGGCGGAAAACGCCATGAAACTGCTCGCCGAGCGCAAGAACCCGCTGCCGCGCGGCATGTTCGTCAACTCCACCATCTCGCTGGAAGGCGTCATGCGCTGGATCCGCCGTTCCGGCCACTATGCCGACCGGGTGCCGCAACTCGGCTGCTTCGACTGGGATCCCTTCGTCGCCATGCTCGGCGACCATATCGAGATGGTGCGGCAGGACGTGCCGAAGATGCTGGAGGCGGTGTTCGGCATCATCGATTCCGGCGCGACGGACCGCACCGTCGTGCAGATCCCCCCCATCGTCGAAAAGATCGGCTGACGCTCAGTCGGCCTCGACGACAAGCCGGTAGCCGACGCCCGGTTCCGTGCGCACGACGGCCGGGCGGGTCGGGTCGCGCTCGATCTTCTGGCGAAGCTGGCCGATGAAGACGCGCAGATAATGCAGGTCCTCGCCATGCGCCGGCCCCCAGACGGAGGTCAGCAGCGTCTTGTGCGTCACCACCCGCCCGGCATGGCGCGCCAGCAGCGTCAGGAGGTCGTATTCCTTCGGCGTCAGGCGGATCGCCTCCTCGTTGCGCGACACCAGGCGGTGCACCGTGTCGATGACGAGGCCATCGGTGACGAGCGCCGCCGGGGGCGCCTCCGACCGCTCGCGATGGCGCAGCGCGGTGCGGATGCGGGCGGTGAGCTCGCCGATGCCGAAGGGCTTTTCGATATAGTCGTCGGCACCCAGATCGAGCGCGGCGATCTTTTCGCTTTCCCGCTCGCGGGCCGAAAGGATGATGATCGGGATCTGCGTCCAGCCGCGCAGGCGCGTGACGACCTCCTTGCCGTCCATGTCCGGCAGGCCGAGGTCGAGGATGACGAGATCGGGTGCGGCCGTCGCCACAGCCTTCAAGGCTTCGCCGCCGGTCGCCGCCTCCATCACCTCATAACCCGCCGCCTTGAGGGCCGGCTTGAGGAACCGCTGGATCTGCGGCTCGTCGTCCACCACCAGAATGCGCTCGTTCGTCATGTCGTCTTGCCCGTGCTTGCCTTTTCACCCGAAGGGAAGCGGATGACGAGGCGGGTGCCCTTCTTCTTCACCGCCGGGCTTTCCGCATGGATCCTGCCGCCCATCGCCTCGACGAAGCCGCGGGCGATGGACAGGCCGAGGCCCGTTCCCGGCGCGCGGCCGTCCGGCTTGCCGCGACGGTAGAATTTTTCGAAGACGCGGTCGATCTCCGCCGGCGGAATGCCCTTGCCGAGATCCGTGACGGAGATCAGCACATCCTGCCCGTCGCGCCGGGCATAGACGTTGATCGGTTCCTCGCCGCCGTATTTCACCGCATTGTCGAGCAGGTTGAACAGGACCTGGCCGAGCAGCACGCTGTCGCCCTCGATGAGCGGCAGGTCGGCCGCGATACCGGTCTCGATCGTCTTGTCCGGGAAATATTTGCGCGCGCGCTCGACGGCGGACTGCACGACGTCGGAGACGTCGACCCAGTCGCCCTTGGGCTTCAGCGTGCCGGATTCGATGCGCGTCATGTCGAGCAGGTTGGAGACGAAGCGGCTCATGCGGCTGCCCTCCTCCTCGATCGACTGGAGAAGATCGTCGCGGCTCTCCGCGCTCATGCGCTCGCCGAGCTGGCGCAGACTGGTGACGGCGCCCATGATGGTGGCGAGCGGGGTCCTCAAATCATGCGAGATCGAGGAGAGCAGCGCCTCGCGGTAGCGCTCCCCCTCCAGCTTTGCCGCCTGCATCACGCTTTCTTCCGAAAGCCGCGCCCGGTCGAGCGCGATCGCCGTCTGGTCGAGGATGGCAGACAGCGCCCGCTCCGCATTGAGATCGAGGCGATCCTCGCTCTGTTGGATACCGCAGACGCCGACCAGCCCGTGCGGCCCCATCAGCGGGCGGAACTCGAAGCGGCTGTTCGGCAGCGTACCGGTGCCGAAGCCGGCCTTCTCCTGCTTGTCGCAGGTCCAGCGCGCCGCCGCGAAGTCGGTGGCGTCGAGTTCGGTGTCCGGCGGCCAGACGGCGGCGACCTTGAGGTCACTCTTCTCCGGCAGGAGCAGCACGATATCGCGCTTGAGGCTCGCTTGCAGATGCGACACCGCCAGCCAGTTCGCATCGTCGGCCTTGCCCGTCGTCGAAAGCTTCCGCGAAAAATCGTAGAGCGACTGGAGGGCCGCGGCGCGCACGCGGGCCACCTCCGCCTGCTCCTTGATGCGCGAGGCAAAACCGCCGGCGATGATGGCGACCGAGAGGAAGACGATGAGCGCGAACACCTCGTGCGGCGCGGTGATCGTGAAGGTGTGCAGCGGATCGATGAACAGGAAATTGTAGGCGAGCGCCGAAAGGAGCGCGGCGACGAAGGCCGAGACATGGCCGCCCAGCACCGCCGCGCCGAGCACGGCGAGCAGGAAGAGCAGCGAGATGTTCGGCAGTTCGGCAAAGACATAGACCAGCTTGCCCAGGGCCGCCGTGGCGACGACCAGGGCCGCCGCGATGAGCGCCGATTGCCGGAACGAGGCGATGGCCGGCAGCGCGAGGCGCGTCGGCGGCCGCGCCGTCTCCTTCCTGTCGGGCGTCACGAAATGGACGCCGAGGCCGGCCGCGTTGCGCGAAAGCGCATCGGGCAGGGAGGGCGAGACGAACCGCCGCCAGCCGTGCGTGCGCCGGGCACCGATGACGATCTGCGTGGCGTTCTCGCGGCGCGCCAGTTTCAGGATCTCCTCAACGAAATCGTTGCCGACCACGCGGTGCGTTTGCGCGCCCAGTTGCTCGGCCAGCCGGAACAGCGCCTCCATGCAGTGCAGGTGCTCGGCCGTGCCCACATCGCGATCCGCCCGCTCTATCGACACGACGATCCACGGCGCATTGAGGCCGGAGGCGAGCCGGCTGGCTACGCGCACCACCTTTTCCGACAGGTCGTCCGGCCCGACGCAGACGAGCAGGCGC
>CAMLOC010000695.1 GCA_946481465.1 uncultured Shinella sp.
CGCTCCCGGCGACGGCCGGGTGGGTCCGGGGACCCGGGAAAGACGGGGGGCACCATTGCGGTGTCACCACTCTGGTCCGTCCGCCAAGCGCAAAAAAGGTCCCCGGCGACGCGTTCACATTCGAGCAACCGGAGCTGCCTATGGGAGGTGAGCGTCGTTGAGGGATCGTTTGCTTTCGTGGTGGTGTTCGGGCACGCGAAATGCCGCGATGTGGATCAGTATCCGGACCCTACCACAAAAAAGTGCCGAAATCAATAATTTGCTTCGCATGGGTCATCAAGCCTGTCCCATCGCCTTTTGGCGGGAGCACGCTTTTTTCCCCAGCTTCGGTTGCCGCCCGTGCGGCGATCAATCACCCTGGCCCGGATTGGGAGAGAAGTACTTCTCGTACTTGCCTTCCTCGCCGTCCATTTCCTTCGCCTCGGGCATCGCGTCGCGCTTGACCGTGATGTTCGGCCAGATGGCGGCGAATTCCGTGTTGATCTTCAGCCACTTGTCGAGGCCCGGCTCGGTATCCGGCTTGATCGCTTCGGCGGGACATTCCGGTTCGCAGACACCGCAGTCGATGCATTCGTCGGGATGGATGACGAGGAAGTTCTCACCCTCGTAGAAACAGTCGACCGGGCACACTTCCACACAGTCCGTGTACTTGCAGCGGATGCAGTTGTCGGTCACGACATACGTCATGAGGAACTCCAGAATCGTCATAGGGCGGCTGCGGACGAGACCGTCCACCACCGCGGTATCCGTCACGCGATCGGCCTGCCGGACAGGAGAGACCGCGCGCACGAAGGGCCGTCCGGAGGCTGAGGTAAAGGCTTTGCGGGCGGTTTGCAAGCGTAATACATGCGCCGCCGGGCGCATGCGAGGTATAGAATTCTAATCCTCGTCGTCGCCGGGAAAACCGTGCAGCCGGTCGGTTTCGCGGCGTTCCCGCTTGGTGGGCCGGCCGGTGCCGCGCTCGCGCGTCGCCTGCTCGAAAAGCGAGCGCTCCTCGCGTGGCGGCGGGGGCGGCGTCATGTCGCTATAGAGAAGGCGGGCTTCCTCGTAGGGCCCGCGACGCTCGCCGGGTTGCAGCACCTTCACGACCATGTCGTGCCGGTCGAGCGAAAGCACCAGGACATCGCCGGGGCGCACCATATGCGAGGGCTGGCGGACATTCCGGCCGTTGACGCTGACATCGCCCGCTTCCACGGATTTCGCCGCCAGCGAGCGGGACTTGCGCAGCCGCGCGAAGAACAGCCACTTGTCGATGCGCTGTCGCGCCTGACCTGCCGGCTGTTCCTCGTCTTGCGCCATCGGCTTACTTCTTCAGCTGCTCCTTGAGCGCGGCCAGCTTGGCGAAGGGCGAATCCGGGTCGATCGGCTTTTCCTTGCGGGGCGGCCGGGCCTCGAATTTCGCCTGCTGCGGCTTGCCGCCGCGCTCGTTACGCTCGGGGCGATGCTCGCCACGATCCGGGCGATTGCCGCCCTGCGGCTTTCCGTCGCGGCCCTTGGCCTGGTCGGGACGGCCGCGGCCGCCTTCGCGCCGCTCGCCGCGTTCGCCGGCCGGCTGGCCGCGATGGCGATCACCGCCGCGACGTTCGCCCTGCCCCTGCCGTTCGCCCTGACGGTCCCCATGACGCTCGCCGCCGTGGCGGTGGCCCTGGCGCTGGTTGTCATGGCGCGAGCCCGGGCGCCAGAGCAGAACCGGCTTGGCTTCGACCGGCTCGCCTTCGGCGGCGGCTTCTTCCGTTGCCGGCGCTTGCGCAGCCTCGGCGGCCGGCGTCTCGACCGGCGCGGCGGCCGATGCCTCTTCGGCGGCAGCCGGGGCTTCGCTTTCGCCCTCGGCCGCATCGGCATCGTGTTCGTCGGCGGTTTCCGCGCTTGCTTCGGCCGGCGCGGCAGCGGCAGCATCGGCCGGAGCCTGCGCGGCAAGGTGGGCGGCGACCTCTTCGGCCTTCACGCTGTCGGCGCGGTAGCCGAGACCCTTGAGGATCTCTTCCATGTCGTCCGGCGTCGCGCCGAGGATGGAGAGCATGGCCGTCGTCGCCATGAAGCGGCGGCCGTCATAGGCGCCCTCGGGGCGCGGCGTGCCCGGCTTCCACTGCAGCAGCGGGCGGATGAGGTCGGCGAGGCGCTCCAGGATATCGATGCGCACGGCCCGCTTGCCGAGGAAGCGGAAGCCGGCGAGCTTGTAGAAGGCGCGCTCGAAGCTCGGATCGGTGACGACGGAGGTGCGGCCGGCGGCGAGCACCGGGATGAGGTCGCCATAGCCCGGCTTGTCGAGGCCGTCGTTCTTCAGCGCCCAGAGCAGCGTGATGAGCTCGGCCGGGGCCGGCTTCAGCAGCGCCGGCATGAAGATGTGGTAGGCGCCGAAGCGAATGCCGTGCTTGCGGATCGAGGCGCGGGCCTCCTGGTCGAGCGACTTCACGTCCTCCGCCACGTCGCGGCGGAAGAGCACGCCGAGGTTCTCGACGAGCTGGAAGGCGAGCCCCTTGGCGAGGCCCTGCAGGTCTTCCGCGCGCGAAAGATCGTCAAGCGGCTTCAGCACGGTCGCGATGTGATGGTTCACGAAGCGCTCGATGCGGGCGGCGACGTGGTCGCGCGCATTGCCGGTCAGCTGCTCGTCGGAAAGCAGGATGACGCGCGGGCGCATGACGTGGTCGCTCGCCGCAAGGCGGGCGACGGGATCGCCGAGCCAGCGCACCGTGCCGTCGGAGCCGAGCGCGAGATCGCCGTTGCCGGCGGCATGCAGGCGTGCGGCCCGGGCTTCGAACTCCAGCGCGAGCGCCTTCTGCGCAGCCGCCTGCACGGCCTTCGCATCGGGACCTTCCGTTCCGGAGGCCAGCGTGAACCGGAAACCGGCCAACTGCCCGACATGATGTCCTTCTACGAAGACATCGCCATTCACACTGATTTCAGCTTCCAGCATCGCATTCTCTCTCAGGCGCTTCATGA
>CAMLOC010000696.1 GCA_946481465.1 uncultured Shinella sp.
GCGGGGGAAGGCCGGGATGGGGGCCAGGCCCGCCCCTCACCGCAACGCCGCGTTGATCTTCGCCAACGCCCCCGACCCGGGACACAACTCCGCCGGCCCCAACGCGTTCAACGGCGTCTCCACCGTGCGCAAATGCTCGTGCAGGTCCCCGGCATCCGGGTCGACGTACAACAGTCCGGTCACGACCTCCCCGCGCGCCTGCCGCCCCTGCACGATGTTCATCGCCGCGATGCGATCGCGCGGGTCGTAGTCGGGATCGAGCTTGTGCAGCCGCAAACGCGAACCATCGTGCTGCGACACCTCGATCGTCGTGCCCGGGTCGTAATCGATGACGATTTCCTCGCGCGGCGCATTTGCAGGTTTGAGTTTGGCTATCGGCCTATTGGGCGACATATCAGGCGGCCTTCCGCTTGTGCAGGAAATGGTCGATGGAGACGGCGGCAAGCAGGATGCAGCCCTTGATCATGTCCTGCCAGTAGACCGAGACATCGAGCAGGATCAGCGACGAGGTGACGACCGAGAGCAGCGCGATGCCGAGGATGGCGCCGAGGATGGTGCCCGAGCCGCCGCTGAGCGAGGCCCCGCCGATGACGGCCGCCGCGATGATGTTGAGTTCCATTCCGGCGCCGAAGGTGGGCGTCGCCGCGCCGAAGCGGGACATGTAGATGACGCCCGCGACACCGGCGAGGGTGGAGCACAGCACCGTCACCCAGAACTTCACCTGGTTGGTCTTGATGCCGGAATAGAGCGCGGCCTTCTCGTTGCTGCCGGTATAGAAGACCTTGCGGAAGGCGGTCGCCCGGCGCAGCAGGAAATCGAACAGGATGACGACGGCGACGAAAATCAGGATGACGTAAGGCACGCCCTGGAAAGTGCCCTGCCCCACCGCCTTGAAGCCGGCCGGCAGCGTGAAGAGCGAGAGCGGCGTGCCCTTGGTGATGATGAGGCAGAGGCCGCGAACGATCACCATGGCCGCCAGCGACGTGATGAAGTGGTTGAGGCCGACGACCGTCACGAAGAAGCCCATGATGCCGCCGATGGCGCTCGAGGCGAGGATACCGATCAGCGAGGCCGTCCACGGATCGAGCCCGGCGAGGAACAGCGAGCCGGACAGCACCATCGCGAAGCAGACGACGGAGCCGACCGCAAGGTCGATGCCGCCGACGATGAGCAGGATCGTCATGCCGACGACGACGATGCCTTCCACGGAAAAGCTCATCAGCATGGCGCGGAAGTTGCCGAGCGTCAGGAAGTGCGGCGAGGCGAAGCTCATGACCACGCAGAGCGCGAGGATGATCGCGATCAGCCCGGCCTCGCGCATGGTGCCGATGCGCCTGAAGGACGATGTCTTCGGCGTGCCTGCCGCCATCGTGTCGATTGCCATTCCCGTCTCTCCCGATTTCTTCTCACGCGGCATGGTTCGCCGCCCTTGCCGTGCCGAGGCCCGAAGCGAGCCGGATCACGGCCTCCTCCGTCATCTCTTCCGCGCCGAGTTCTCCCGCCATGCGGCCCTCCCGCACGACGAGCACGCGGTCGCACAGCCCGAGCAATTCCGGCATTTCCGAGGATATGACGACGATGCCGATGCCCGCGCGCGCCAGTTCGCGCAAGAGGCGATGGATTTCCGTCTTCGCGCCGACATCGATGCCGCGCGTCGGCTCGTCCATCAGGATCACCTTCGGCTTGACGGCAAGCTGCTTGGCGATGGCCACCTTCTGCTGGTTGCCGCCGGAGAGCGATTTTACGGGCGCGTCGACGCCGCTCATGCGCACCCCGAGCCGCCTGGCAAAATCCTCCGCCAGCGCCGCCTCGGCGCGACCGTCGAGCAGGCCGAGCGGGCTTGTCAGCGATTTCAGATCCAGGATGGAGACGTTTTGCGCGATGGACAGGTCGAGGAAGACGCCGGATCCCTTGCGGTCCTCGGAGAGATAGACGATGCCGGCCTTCACCGCATCCGCATAGGAGCGGATCGCCTGCGCTTCGCCGTGCAGGCGCACTGTGCCGGTCGTATGCGGCCGCAGCCCGCAGATGCCCTCGGCGATCTCCGTACGGCCGGAGCCGATGAGGCCGCCGATGCCGAGGATCTCGCCTGCGCGCAGCGTGAAGCCGACGTCGTGGAAACGGTCACCGTCGCCGAGGCGGTCGACCTCCAGGATCGTCGCGCCGGGCGCCTCGCCGAGCTTGTCGGGATAGAGTTGCGTGATCTCGCGGCCGACCATGCGGCGCACCACGTCGTCGGCCGTCACGTCGGCGATGCGATCGGTGCAGACGTAGCGGCCGTCGCGAAAGACGGTCACGCGGTCGCAGAGCGAAAAGATTTCGGCCATCCGGTGGCTGATATAGATGATCGAGATGCCGTTCGCCTTGAGGTCGCGGATGATGGAGAAGAGCTGCTGCGCCTCGGTTTCGGTCAAGGCGGCGGTGGGCTCGTCGAGGATCAGCACGCGGCAGTCGAGCGTCAGCGCCTTGGCGATCTCGACGAGTTGCTGACTGGAAATCGGCAGGTCCGCCACCTTGCGGCGAACATCGATGGCGGCAAGGCGGTTCATCACGGCCTGCGCGTCGCGCTCCAGGGCGCGGTAGTTCATGAAGGGCGCACGGCGGCGGTTGGTGGCGGCCATGAACATGTTTTCGGCGACGCTCGCATCCGGGCAGAGCGCGATTTCCTGGTGCACGAGGCCGATGCCGAGCGCCTGGGCGGCGGCGGGGGATGCGATGCGCACGGCCTTGCCGTCGACGCGGATCTCGCCCCCGGTCGGCTGCAGCACGCCGGCGATGATGTTCATCAGCGTCGACTTGCCGGCGCCGTTCTCGCCGCAGAGCGCATGGACCTCGCCGCGTTCCAGCGTGAAGTCGACCTCGGTCAGAGCCTTCACCGCCCCGAAATGCTTGGTCACGCCATGAATGGTGAGCACCGGCTCCGCCATCGT
>CAMLOC010000697.1 GCA_946481465.1 uncultured Shinella sp.
CGAATGGCGCATGATCAGCGGCATCTGGGCGAGGGTGAAGGCGATGGTGATGGGCATCGTGCCCCAGACCTTGAAGGCGACCCAGAAATCGGTCGAGAACGAGCGCCAGACGACCTCGTTCAAGACGGCGAGGAACAGGAAGAACACGCCCCAGCGGATCGTGAGCTTCCGCCAGCCGTCGTCGTCGAGCTTGAAGGCGGCATGGAAGACATAGCCGAGCAGCGACTTGCCGAAGAGGAGGCCGCCGAGCAGGATCGCGCCGAACAGCGTGTTGACGATGGTCGGCTTCATCTTGATGAAGGTGTCGTCCTGCAGCCAGAGCGTCAGCGCGCCGAAGACGAAGACGACGACGCCCGAGATCAGCGGCATCATCGGCAGGGTGCGCGTCAGGACCCAGGAGACGACGAGCGCGATGGCCGTCGCCGCCATGAAGAGGCCGGTGGCGATGAAGATCGGCCCGCCCATTTCGGCCAGCACCGGAAAATGCGATGCCAGCCATTCGCCGCGCGAATTGGCGAAGAAGAACACGACGAGGGGCCCAAGTTCCAGCACCATCTTGAGGAGCGGGCTGATCGCCTCGTCCGCCTTGGCCGGGGCGCCCGGTGCTGCCTTGCTCATGCCTCAACTCCTGCGATCGCTTGCGCGAAATCCTTGGCCTCGAAGGGTTCGAGATCGTCGATCCCCTCCCCGACGCCGATGAAATAGACCGGCAGCTTGTGCTTGGCCGCGATGGCCACAAGGATGCCGCCGCGGGCCGTACCGTCCAATTTTGTCATGATCAGGCCCGAGACGCCCGCGACATTGCGGAAAATCTCCACCTGGTTCATGGCGTTCTGCCCGGTCGTCGCATCCAGCGTCTGGAGAACGGTGTGCGGCGCGTCCGGATCGAGCTTGGCGAGCACGCGCACGATCTTTTCCAGCTCCGCCATCAGCTCGGTCTTGTTCTGCAGGCGGCCGGCGGTGTCGATGATCAGGACGTCGCTCTTCTTTTCCTTCGCCCGCTCGTAAGCCTCATAGGCAAGGCCGGCGGCATCGGCGCCGAGCTTCGAGGAGACGATATCGGAGCCGGTGCGCTCCGCCCAGATCTTGAGTTGCTCGATGGCCGCCGCGCGGAACGTGTCGCCCGCTGCCATCATCACCTTCAGGCCGGCGCCGGAAAGCTTTGCCGCGAGCTTGCCGATCGTTGTCGTCTTGCCCGTGCCGTTGACGCCGACGACGAGGATGACATGCGGCTTGTGGTTGAGGTCGAGCGCGAGCGGCTTGGCGACGGGGTCGAGAACCTTGGTGATCTCGCTCGCCATGATGCGCGAGACGTCCGCGCCGGTGACGTCCTTGCCGTAGCGCTCGGAGGCGAGCGTATCGGTGATGCGCAGCGCCGTCTCCACGCCGAGATCGGCCTGGATCAGGAGATCCTCGAGATCCTGCAGCGTGTCGTCGTCGAGCTTGCGCTTGGTGAAGAGGCTGGTGATCTGGCCGGTGAGCTGCGAGGAGGTGCGCGACAGGCCATCGCGCAGGCGCTGGAACCAGGTACGCCTGGCCTGCGGCGCCGGGGCTTCGGCGACCGGTTCTCGCGCGGCCGTCGCAAACCCCTTCGGCAGGGCCGGCACCTCGCTACGGATCGCCTCTTCGAGAACCGGGTCCTCCACCTCGGCGGGCGCCGTTTCCTCGACCGGGGCGATCGCATCTTCCGGCGGCTCAATCTCTTCCGCCGCGACCGGCTCGATCTCGACGATCTCCTCGACGGGAGCGACGGTTTCTGCCTCGAGGGCATCCTCCACCGCTTCGGGCGCCGGCGCGTCATCCGCAGGGCCGCCGGCGGTCTCCATCTCGACGGGCGCGACCGGGTCTTCCGCAACGGGCAGCTCCGGGGCATGCGGCAGCGGATAGATATCGGGCTCGGCCTCGTCGGGCACATGCTGGGCGGCTTCGGGATTGGCGGCCTCCGCCGCGTCGAGCAGCGCGTCCCGCTCCTCGACGACGGCAGGCTCCGGGCGTTCCGCAACCGCTTCGGGCGCGGCTTCGGCACCCTTCGGCGCGACAGCCGGCGCTTCCGCCTCCGGTTTCGGCTCGGGGGCGGTGTCTTTTCCGAAGGTGAAGATCTTCTTGATGAAGCCGAGGGCCATGAAGGATGTGTCCGCTAGTTATGCGAGAAGGCGGTTTCGGGCCGCATCGTCAGGTGCCTGCCATTGTGGCCGGTGATCGTGACCGGCACAAGGTCGCGGGGTTTCAGCCCCGCGGCGTCGACGAGCGTGAAGTTTTCCGTGTGGGCAAGGCCGTTGTTCTCGACGAGGATCATTTCCCGCTTCCCCACCATGGAGGCGAGATGGGCCTCGGCGAGCCGCTTTCCCGTCGCGCGCAGGCGCCCGGCGCGGTCCTTGACGAGCGCCCGGTCGAGCTGCGGCATGCGGGCGGCCGGCGTGCCGGACCGCGGGCTGTAGGGGAAGACGTGCAGATGCGCGATACCGCAGTCTTCGGCAAGCCGCGCGGCATTGGCGAACATCTCCTCCGTCTCCGTCGGAAAGCCCGCTATCATGTCCGCGCCGAAACTGGCCTCCGGACGAAGATCGCGCACGCGCGTGCAGAAAGCCCGCGCATCGGCGCTGGAATGGCGACGCTTCATGCGCTTCAGGATCAGGTCGTCGCCATGCTGGAGCGAGAGGTGCAGGTGGGGCATGAAGCGCGGTTCGCCGGCGATCAGGTCCCAGAGGTGATCGTCCGCCTCGATGCTGTCGATGGAGGAGAGGCGGAGGCGCCGGATCTCCGGCACCTGTCTCAGCAGCGTCTTCGCGAGATATCCGAGGCTGGGCCTGCCCGGCAGGTCCGCGCCGTAGCTGGTGGCGTCGACGCCGGTCAGCACGATCTCGCAATAACCGCCCTCGGTGAGTTTGCGCGCCTGGTCGACGACGGCACCCATCGGCACG
>CAMLOC010000698.1 GCA_946481465.1 uncultured Shinella sp.
CTCAGATCACCAGGATCGGCGCCTTGCCCTTCACGCGGTCGTAGAGATCCATCACATCCTGGTTGAGCATGCGCACGCAGCCGGAGGAGACGGCCTTGCCGATGGATTTCCATTCCGGCGAGCCGTGCAGGCGGTAGAGCGTGTCCTGGCCGTTCTGGAAGATGTAGAGGGCGCGCGCGCCGAGCGGGTTGTTGAGGCCGCCGGGCATGCCGCCGTTGGACGCGGAATATTTCACCAGTTCCGGCTGGCGCGCGACCATCTCGTCCGGCGGCGTCCATTTCGGCCAGGCCTGCTTCCACTGGATGACGCCGCGGCCCGACCAGGCGAAGCCCTGCCGGCCGATGCCGACGCCGTAGCGCATGGCGCGGCCGTTCGGCAGGATGAGATAGAGGAAGCGGTTGCCCGTATCGACGATGATCGTGCCCGGCCGCTCGCCGAACGGGCTTTCGACCTCCTGGCGATAGTAGCGCGCGTCGATCTGTTGGTAGGGCACCGCCGGCACCTGGTAGCCGCCGTCGGAGACCGGGCCGTAGATCGAGGCATAATGGGACGATTCCGGCAGGAGGCCCGAGGGCGGGGTCTGGCCGTAGATGCTCGTCGGCTGCCGGCCGTCGATATATTCCGGCCGGCCCTCCAGCGCGGGATTGCGGAAATAGGGCCGCGTCTCGTCGCGGAACCGGTCCGTGTTCATCGAGGAGGTGCAGCCGGCAAGGCCGCTCGCCATGGCGAGCCCGGAAAACTGCAGGAAGCGGCGGCGGGAGAGCGCGGTGTCGGTCATGGAGATCGTCAAAATCCGTTATGCGGAAACGTAGAATGGGGCGAGAGGCTGAATCACTAACTAACGAGCGGCAAATTAGGTCCATAACCCTGCCGCAATTGTGGCAATCGCGGCTGGCCTCAGGCTTGCGCGCCGGCTTTTCGCCGCCCCTGTCACCGCCCGGCCACTTTGTGAACGCTGTGTCAATCGCCCGGCGAATTGCCGTTTTCGCGCGCGCGGACTATCCCGGAAGCAGATTTCAACCGGAATGAGGTGATGCGATGCTCGTCAACGGCAAATGGACGGAAGACTGGCAGCCCGTCCAGGCAAAGGACGCCAAGGGCGGCTTCGTGCGCCAGGTTTCGAGCTTCCGCAACTGGGTGACGCCCGATGGCAGCGCCGGCCCGACGGGCGACGGCGGCTTTGCCGCCGAGGCCGGGCGCTACCATCTCTATGTCGCGCTGATCTGCCCCTGGGCCTCGCGCACGCTGATCGCCCGCCGGCTGAAGGGGCTTCAGGACGCGATCTCCATCTCCGTCGTCGAGCCGGCGCTGACCGACCAGGGCTGGCGCTTCGGCGACTATCCGGGCGCGAACCGCGATACCCTCAACGGCGCGACCTACATGCACGAGCTCTATACCCGCGCCGACCCGGCCTTCACCGGCCGCGCCACCGTGCCGGTGCTCTGGGACAAGAGATCGAAGACGATCGTCAACAACGAATCCGCCGATATCGTGCGCATGCTGAACAGCGGCTTCGGCGCGCTGGCGGACGAGAGCGTCGACCTCTACCCGGAGGCCCTGCGCGGCGAGATCGACGCGCTCAACGAACGCATCTACCCCGCGCTCAACAACGGCGTCTACCGCGCCGGCTTCGCCACCACGCAGGTCGCCTATGAAGAAGCCTTCCACGGCGTCTTTGCGATGCTGGACGAGCTGGAGGCGCGCCTTGCCGCCGGCGGGCCGTTCCTCACCGGCGCGGCCTTCACGGAGGCCGACATCCGCCTCTTCGTCACCCTCATCCGCTTCGACGCCGCCTATCACGGCCTCTTCAAGTGCAACCTGCGGCGGCTTGCCGACTATCCGGCGCTCTCGGCCTATACGAAGCGCGTGCTCGACCTGCCCGGCGTGCGCGAGACGGTCAGCATCGACCATATCAAGCACGGCTACTATTCGATCAAATCACTGAACCCGAACGGCATCGTGCCGCGCGGACCGGAACTTTCGGCACTGGGGCTTTGAGCGACAACCACTACCCTACCCTTCCTTCGCCTCCACCATCGCCATCAGCGTCTCCAGCCGGTCGGCGTCGGCGGGGAGCTTGTCCTGGCGCAGGCGGGCGATGCGGGGGAAGCGCATGGCGACGCCGGACTTGTGGCGGGTGGAGCGGTTGATGCCCTCGAAGGCGACCTCCAGCACGAAGCCGTAGCCGGGCTCGGCCCGGACGGCGCGCACGGGGCCGAAACGGTCGGTCGTGTTGTTGCGCACATAGCGGTCGAGCACGTCGAGCTCGGCATCGGTGAAGCCGAAATAAGCCTTGCCGACGGGCACCAGCATGTCCCCGTCGGGTCCCGCCGTCCAGACGCCGAAGGTGAAGTCGGAATAGTAGCTCGAGCGCTTGCCGTGGCCGCGCTGGGCATACATCATGACGGCGTCGATGTTGAACGGATCGCGCTTCCACTTGAACCACGGGCCTTTCATGCGGCCGGCCTGGTAGGGGCTGTCGCGCCGCTTGAGCATCACCCCCTCGATGACCGGGTCGGGCGGATCGCGGCGGATTTGCTCCAGCTCCTCCCAGGAGGCGAAGGGGACCAGCGGCGACAGGTCGAAACGGTCGTGCGGCGCTTTCTCGATGAGGCGGCCGAGACGGGCGCGGCGGTCGGAAAAGCCTTCCGGACGCACATCCCTGTCGCCCTCGAAGAGAATGTCATAGGCGCGCACGAAGGCGGGAAAATCCTCCAGCATGCGTGGCGTGACGGTCTTGCGGTTGAGGCGCTGCTGGAGATCGGAGAAGGTGCGCGTCGGGCTGTTCGTGCGCGCCGTGCCGCCGACGAGCAGTTCGCCGTCCACCACGCCCTCGAAGTCGATCGCCGCCAGCACATCCGGGAAGGCGGCGGAAATGTCGTCGCCGGAGCGGGAATAGAGGCGGCGTGTCGTGCC
>CAMLOC010000699.1 GCA_946481465.1 uncultured Shinella sp.
CCGCCACCAACCAGATGGTCTGGGCGATTCTGATGACCTCGCTCGGCGTCACCGTCGGCATGAACACCGATCTGGCCGGCGTCACCCAGGCGCTGAACGCGGTCTCCTTCCGCACCTTCGAATTCTTCGCGCTCGCGGCGGTCATCTACTACGTGATCGCCAAGGCCGTCACGCTCGCCGCGCGCCTCGCCGCCGCGCGCATGTTCCGCTACTGAGAGGGGTAAGCCATGTTCGATACCGCTCTCACGCTTGCCGATCTCGGCTTCCTCGCCAAGGGCGCGGTGATGACGCTTGCCGTCACCGCCGTCTCCGTCCTCGCCGGCACCATCCTCGGCATCCTGTTCGGCGTGCTGCGCAACCAGCTCGGCACCTACTGGTCGCTGCCCATCACCTTCCTGCTCGACATCTTCCGCTCCGTGCCGCTGCTCATCCAGCTCGTGCTCGGCAATGCGCTGCAGTCGATCATGAAGCTCGGCTGGGCGCCGTTCACCACCTCCTGCGTGGTGCTGTCGCTCTATACGGCCGCCTATTGCACCGAGATCGTGCGCGGCGGCATCTCCGCCGTGCCCACCACCACGCGCCGCGCCGCCCGCTCGCTGGGCATGACCTGGTGGCAGGACATGCGCTACATCGTGGCGCCGCTCGCCACGCGCGTCTCGCTGCCGGCCTGGATCGGGCTGACGCTCGGCGTCATGAAGGATTCGGCCCTCGTGCTCTGGCTCGGCCTCATCGAGCTCCTGCGCGCTTCGCAGATCCTCGTCACGCGCCTGCAGGAGCCGCTGTTCATCCTTTTGATCTGCGGCGCCATCTACTTCATCATCTCCTTCCCCATCGCCCGGCTGGGCGGCTATCTCGAAAGACGGTGGTCCAATGATTGAGATCGAAAACGTCCGCAAATCCTTCGGCCAGCTGGAAGTCCTCAAGGGGATCGACCTTACCGTGGAGAAGGGCGAGGTGCTGACCATCATCGGCGGCTCGGGCTCGGGCAAGTCGACGCTGCTCACCTGCATCAACGGCCTGGAGACCATCGACGCGGGCCGCATCGTCGTCGACGGTACCGACGTCCATGCCAAGGGCACGGACCTCAACAAGCTGCGCCGCAAGCTCGGCATCGTGTTCCAGCAGTTCAACGCCTTCCCGCACCTGACGGTGCTGGAGAACGTCATGCTGGCGCCCGTCAAGGTGCTGGGCCAGTCGAAGGCGGAAGCCGAGGCCATGGCCGTCAAGCAGCTCACCCATGTCGGCCTTGGCGACAAGCTGAAGGTCTATCCGAGCCGCATGTCGGGTGGCCAGCAGCAGCGCATGGCGATCGCCCGCGCGCTTGCCATGTCGCCGGCCTACATGCTGTTCGACGAGGTGACCTCGGCGCTCGACCCGCAGCTCGTCGGCGAAGTGCTCGACACGCTGCGCATGCTGGCGTCCGAGGGCATGACGATGATCTGCGTCACGCACGAGATGAAGTTCGCCCGCGAGGTCTCCGACCGCGTCGCCTTCTTCCACAAGGGCGTCATGGCCGAGATCGCGCCGCCCGAAGAGCTGTTCGGCGCGCCCAAGGATGCCGACCTGCAAACCTTCCTCGCCGCAACGCATTGAGGCCATGATGAAGACCGAAATCGAACCCGGCGTCGTCGTCATCGGCGCCGGCGTGGTCGGCCTTTCGGCGGCCATCGCCGCCCAGGCCCGTGGCCTTGCCGTCACCGTCATCGAGCGCGAAGCGCCCGCCGCCGGCGCGTCTGCCGGCAATGCCGGCGCCTTCGCCTTCACCGATATCCTGCCGCTCGCCTCGCCCGGCATCCTGAGGAAGGCGCCGAAATGGCTGCTCGACCCGCTCGGGCCGCTCAGCGTGCCGCCGTCCTATGCGTTGCGCATCGCGCCGTGGATGTTCCGGTTCTGGCGTGCCTGCGCGGCCGGCCGCGTCGCCCATTCCACCGCCGCGCAAACCGCGCTGATGGACCTTTCCAGGGCCGAGCTGGAGCCCTTCCTCGGCCAGACCGGCACGCTTGCCATGCTGCGCAAGGACGGCAACCTCCAGGTCTATGAAAGCCAGGCCGAGCTTGACGCCTCGCTGCCCGGCTGGAAGGCCCGCGAGGAACACGGCATCGCGTTCCGCCACATGGACGCCGCCGAAATGGCGGAGATCCAGCCCGGCCTCGCCCCGCGCTTCACCCACGGCACCTTCACGCCCGGCTGGTATTCCATCGCCGATCCGAAGCTCTACACGCTGGCGCTCGCCGATCATTTTCGCGCGCAGGGCGGAAGGATCGAGCAGGCCGAGGTCTCGGGCCTCAGGCCCGTGGAGGGCGGCGTCGAGATCACGACGAGGGACGGCCGCACGCGCCGCGTGGAAAAGGTCGTGCTCGCCGCCGGCGCCTTCTCGCACCGCGTCGCCCGCACGCTCGGCGAAAGCATCCCGCTCGAGACCGAGCGCGGCTACAACACGACCCTGCCGCCCGGCGCCGTCGACCTCAGGACCCAGGTCACCTTCGGCGGCCACGGCTTCGTCGTCTCCCGCCTGTCGACCGGCATCCGCGTCGGCGGCGCGGTGGAGCTCGGCGGGCTGGAGCTGCCGCCGAATTTCCGCCGGTCCGAGGCCATGCTGGAAAAGGCGAAAGCCTTCCTGCCCGGCCTGAAGCCGGAGGGCGGCGTGCAGTGGATGGGCTTCCGCCCCTCGCTGCCCGACAGCCTGCCGGCCATCGGCCGCGCCCGCGCGACGCCCGATGTCGTCTACGCCTTCGGCCACGGCCATCTCGGCCTCACCCAGTCCGCCGGAACGGCGCGCCTCGTCGCCGATCTCCTGACCGGCCGGCCCCCGGCGACCGACCTTGCGCCCTTCTCGCCGCAGCGCTTCTAGAGCATTGTTTTTACCGCATTATCCGACGCCGAAGCGATCTCGCTTCGGCTGGAAATGCT
>CAMLOC010000700.1 GCA_946481465.1 uncultured Shinella sp.
TGCTCCGTGCCTTTCCTAAACCGTGAAAACGCCGGGAGCGATTTGCTTTTCCGCAATTTCGGGCGCGAAACCCCCGGCAAATGCCGGAAATGGCGCGATCACGTCCCGCGCGGCTTGGCGCGCGTCGTCGGCAGGGCGTCCGCGGGATCCTCCGGCCAGGGATGTTTCGGATAGCGCCCGCGCATGTCCGCCCTGACGTCGCGCCAGGAGCCGGCCCAGAAACCGGGCAGGTCGCGTGTCGTCTGGATCAGCCGGTGCGCCGGGGAATGGAGTTCGAGCAGCAGCGGCAGCCGCCCGCCCGCCACGGAAGGATGCTGCTTCAGCCCGAAGAGCTCCTGCACGCGGATCGCCAGCACCGGCTCGTGGCCGTCATAGCGGATCGGGTGGCGCTGGCCGGTCGGCGCCTCGAAATGGGTGGGCGCCAGCCGGGCGAGATCGCGCTGCACCTCATAGGGCACCAGCGCCATCAGCCCTTCCTGCAAGCTGGCGGGCTTGACGTCCTCAAGGCCGCGGGCGGCTTCCTGGAACGGCACGAACCAGGTGTCGAGCGTCGCGAGCAGCGCGTCGTCGCCGGTGTCCGGCCAGGGCGCGCCGATCGAGCGGTGGAGGAAACCGATACGGTCGCGCAACTGCGCCGCCTCGCGGGAAAACGGCAGCACGGCAAGGCCGAGCTGGCGCACCCCGTCGGCAAGCGCCAGGGCCGCCTTTGGTCCGCTCGGCCGCGGGAGCGGCGCCTCTTCGAGGATCATCGCCCCGAGGCGGACGACCCGGCGCGCGCGCACCTGGCGGCTTGCCCGGTCGAAGACGCACTGGTCCTCCCGCACGATGGCTTCGGCAAGTTGCGCCTCGACATCCGCGCGGTCGATCTCCGCCGCCGCGAGAATGCGCTGCCGGCCCGCCTGCCCGGTAAGGTCGGCGACGACGATCATCTGCGCGCCGGCGAGCCGCTCGGTTTCCGGCAGCTCCGCCCCGCGCCCGTTCGCCATGACGAAGCGCCCCCGGCCGCCGCGCTGCAGGGCGACCCGGTCCGGAAAGGCATGCAGCAGCAGGGCGCCGGGCGCCGTTGCCGGCCCGCCCTTCGCCGTGCCGAACCCTTCGGCCATGCGCTGGGCGAGCCGCCGCGCCGCCTCGGCCCGTTCGCCGCGCTCGCTGGAGAACCGGCGCAGGCGTTCCTCGATATCGACGGCCGATCCGCCGAGGCCCTGTTCGGTCAGGAGCACCGCAAGGCGCGCCGCCGCCATCTGTTCATCGTCTTGCGCCGCATGAAGGATCATCGCGGCAAGCCGGGGCGGCAAGGCAAGTTCGCGGATGCGCTTTCCCGCCGGCGTCAGCGCACCGTGCGCGTCGAGCGCGCCGAGCAGGCGCAGGAGGCTGCGCGCCTCCTCCACCGCGGCGGCGGGCGGCTGGTCGACGAGTTTCAGCGCCGCGGGATCGCCGACGCCCCAATGGGCGAGATCGAGCATGAAGCCGGAAAGATCGCTGGAAAGGATCTGCGGCGGCGTGAAGGCGGGCATCGCCGCCGTCTGCCCGGCATGCCAGAGGCGGATCGCGATGCCCGGCTCGGTTCGCCCGGCGCGGCCGGCGCGCTGGTCGGCCGAGGCGCGCGACACGCGCACCGTCTCCAGCCGCGTGATGCCGGTCGCCGCCTCGAAGACCGGCAGGCGCTGCAGGCCGCTGTCGATGACGATGCGCACGCCGTCGATGGTGATGGAGGTCTCGGCGATCGAGGTCGCCAGCACGATCTTGCGCGTGCCCGCGGGGGCGGGGCGGATCGCGGCGTCCTGCTCCTTCTGGCCGAGATTGCCGTAGAGCGGCACGATGCTCGTCTGCGGCCCGAGGCGGCCTTCCAGTCGCTCGGCGGTGCGGGTGATTTCGGCCTGTCCCGGCAGGAAGGCGAGGATCGAGCCGCTCTCCTCGCGATGCGCCGCGCCGATCGCCCGCGCCATCGTGTCCTCGATGCGCTCGCCGGCCGGCCGGTCCTGGTGGCGGATATCGACGGGAAAGGCGCGCCCTTCGCTCAGGATGACGGGCGGATTGTCGAGCAGGTCGGAAACGCGCGCCACGTCGAGCGTCGCCGACATGACGAGGATGCGCAGGTCCTCGCGCAGCGCCGCCTGCACGTCGAGCGCCAGCGCCAGGCCGAAATCCGCATCGAGCGAGCGCTCGTGGAATTCGTCGAACAGCACGGCGGAAACGCCGCTCAGCTCCGGGTCGTCGAGGATCATGCGGGCGAAGACGCCCTCCGTCACCACCTCGATGCGCGTCTTCGCCGAGATACGGTTGTCGAGCCGCATGCGATAGCCGACCGTCTCGCCCACCCGCTCGCCGAGCAGCGCCGCCATGCGCCCCGCCGCCGCGCGTGCGGCGAGCCGGCGCGGTTCGAGCAGGATGATCTTCCCGTCGTTGCGCCAGGCCTCGCCCAGAAGGAAGAGCGGCACGAGCGTCGTCTTGCCGGCGCCGGGCGGCGCGGACAAGACGGCGCGCGTGCCGGCGGCAAGCGCCGTAGCGAGGGAGGGCAGGACCTCCGTGACGGGCAGGCGCGGCAGGGTGCCGGGGATCGACCCCATATTCAGCCTATCCTCTCTATGGAGGGCGCGCCATCGAGGGGGATGGACATGGTTCTCTCCAGGCTTGTTTCCCCGCCTGAATAGCCCGGTGGTGCCGAAGAGAGAAGGGCCGGGACGGGCCTCGGGCGGGGCGGGACACGTAAAACGGTCGGCGAAATTAATTTTACCACTTGGACAAGATTTTTACCCGTTTTCGGGGCGTCCTGGCGTGCCGCGCCCTTCGGTTTTCGAAAAAACATCAATGATGTCAGTGGCTTGTCGATTTCTGACATTTTCTTGAAATTGGTTGTTGACGAGTGGGCGGGGGTGGGCCTATAACCCGGCCATCGAACGAGAGCGGCG
>CAMLOC010000701.1 GCA_946481465.1 uncultured Shinella sp.
CCGTCGATCTCGTCGCCGCGCCGGCCGATGTCTATTCCGTCGTCAGCGAGGGGGTCTATCGATGAGGACCGCCGCCGCCCTGCTTCTCGGCCTGCTGCTTGCCCTTCCCGCCGCCGCCCAGGTTCTGGAGGACAAACCGGCCGAATTCCCTGAAAAGCTCGAGATCGGCATCTCCACGGACGAGATCGCGATCTCGTCGGACTTCCGCGGCGCGGACCTGACGATCTTCGGCGCCATCGAGGGCTACGATCCGTCCCTGCTCGCCCAGCGCAAATACGATATCGTCGTGGCGCTGGAAGGGCCGAAGGACAACAACACGGTGCGCGTGAAGGAGCGGGTCTTCGGCATCTGGGTCAACCGTCGCTCGATGACCTTCGAACTGGTGCCGGAATCCTATTCGCTGTCGAGCACGCGGGACGTGGAGACGATCGCCGAGCCGGCGATGCTCAACGGCGTCGGCGTCGGCATCCAGCACATCCGCCTGTCGCCGATCGGCTATGTCGGCGACGGCAGCACCATCACGGAGTTCCGCGAGGCCTTCCGGCGGCTCAAGGAAAGCGGCGGCTTCTACCAGCGCGATCCTGGCGGCGTGCAGTTCATCAGCGCGAGCCTCTTCAAGGCGACGGTGAAGCTGCCGGCCAGCGTGCCGAACGGCACCCACGTCGTGCGCGCGCATCTCTTCCGCGACGGCGTCTTCATCGCCGAGAAGGCGCTGCCGTTGCGCGTGATGAAGACCGGCATCGAGCAGATGATCTCCAATGCCGCCTATGACAATTCGTTCGCCTACGGCACCTTCTCCGTCCTGCTCGCCGTGCTGACCGGATGGCTGGCCAGCATCGTTTTCCGCAAGGACTGAGGCCCGGCGCCCCGCCTTACGCCATGTGGATGAGCTGGAGGCGCGCGTCGGTGTTCTGGTTGTCGGACGACCAGAGATAGAGCGATTTGCGCGTGTTGTTGTGGGTGTAGAACTCCACGCCAGGACGGGTGCGCGGGATCTGCGGGCCGAACTTGAACTTGTACTGCGCCGAATTGGTCGGATAGGCCGTGACGAAGTGCAGGTAGGGCTTGCCGTTGTGCCAGCCGTTGTTGTCGAGCACCAGCACCACATGCTGGACATTGCCCGAACTGTCGACGGTACCGGTCGGCGTGGCGACGCGCATCTTCATCTGCTGGTTCATCGGCGCCTTCATCGGATTGGCGTGGATCGTCATGCGGGCATTGATGCCGACATTGAGGAGCCTGAGCGCCTGCTGGCCGAAATGGGAATTGAGGATCGCCGCCACCATGAAGGGCTGGTCGGAAATCGTCTTGATGCGGATTTTCGTCGTCTGGCCGATCTGTGCCGGATCGAGCGTATCGACATAATAGGACATGTCGTAGCCGATGATGAAGGCGGACTTGTTCTTGGTGATGAGGTCGGCGTCGCTGATGCCGTGGTGATCGCGGAAGGCGTGGCCGGACGTGGCGCCGTTATACGGATGGTTCTTCGTCTCGGAAAGCGCGATCATCTGCTTGATCTCGACCACCGAGTAGTCACGGTCGTACCTCGGCATGAACTCCCCCCGCTTTGTGATATGGTAGGCGCTCTCTCGCCCCGGCGCGATATTAGCGAAGCCTGGGCTGCTTGCAATCAGGAATACGCCTCATTCTATGACCGGTAGACGAGCACGGGCACCCTGGCATGGCTGAGCACCTTCGTCGTGACGCTGCCCATCAGGAAGGCGCTGACGCCGCGCCGGCCATGCGAGGCCATGGCGATCAGGTCGCAACCCCTTGCCTTCGCGGTATCGACGATCGCCTGCCAGGCATCGCCCGCCGTCACCTGCAGCGTCTCGACCGGCACGCCGGCCGCATTCGCCTTCGTTTCGGCCGCGCCGAGGATGCGGATGCCGTCCTCCTTCACATGGGCTTCGTAGTCCGTCCTGAGGCTGACGGTCGCACCGGGGGTCACGGGCAGGAAATGCAAGGGCTCGGCCACCGTCAGCACCGTCACCTTCGCGCCGAGGGTCTTGGCGAGCCGGAGCGCCTGGTCGAGGGCGGCGGAGGACAGGTCTGAGCCGTCCGTGGGAACGAGGATATGCGTGTACATGGTGCAGCCTCCTTTTCGCCCGGACCGGGACCGGCGTCGGGCGCTGTCCTGATGGAAATCGACCGCGGCGCTTTCGTCAAGCATCCGCTTTCGCCGCCTGCCGGGCAACGGTCGCCGCATAGGCGGCCTGCAACTCGCCGAACACCGAGCGAAGAGGGCGCGGCGCGCCGAGATGGATCGCGCGCAGCTCTTCCATGAAGGCCTCCCACAGGGCGGGACCGCCCTCTTCCAGGAGTTCGGCGCGGATCGACAGGTCCTCGGTCACCGGCAGGAAGCGCCGGCCCCAGGCCCCCATCATTGCGAAGACCGGCACCAGCGCGATGCCCATCTCGGTGAGGCTGTAGAGCGCCTTCTGCTTGTGGCTCGGATCGTCCGCCTTGCTGACGAGGCCTTCGTCGACGAGGCGGCGCAGCCGGTCTGCCAGGATGTTGGAGGCGATGCCCTCCTCCGATTTCGTCAGAAGCTCGCGGAAATGGCGGCGGTTGCCGAACATCATGTCGCGCAGCACGATCAGGCTCCAGCGGTCGCCGAGGATTTCGAGCGTCAGATTGATCGGGCAGCCGGAGCGGCGGGTGTCTTTCATCGCATTCTCCAAAAACTGCTTGCATATTACAATCGGTTTCGCTATCCATCAACCAGTTGCAAATCGCAACTGGTTTAAATGCGCGCGGCAGACGCCCCGCAAGGGAGGACAGGACGATGGCAAGGATAATCATCTGGAACCTCGTGACGCTCGACGGCTTCTTCGAGGGCGAGAAGAAATGGGACCTCGACTTCCACAACCGGGCCTGGGGGCCGGAGCTGGAAAG
>CAMLOC010000702.1 GCA_946481465.1 uncultured Shinella sp.
TGTCCTGACGCTGCCAGCCGACATAGGGCGTGCCGTCATATTCGATGAGGAGGCGGTAGCGCGGCATCAGCCGATGACCCGGCCGGCCGCGACGGGCGTGCCGCGCAAGAAATCGGCTGCATCGAGCGGCTTGCCGCCCGCCTTCTGCAGGCGCACGAGCTGCACGGCCCCGCCATCGCCGCAGGCGACCGTGAGCCGGTCGTCGAGGACCGTGCCGGCGGCCTTCGTCGTCGTTTCGCCGGTCCGTTCGCTCGCCAGAACCTTCACCCGCTCCGGCTTGCCGCCGACCGGCAGTTCGAACCAGGCGCCGGGGAAGGGCGACAGGCCGCGGATGTGGTTGTGCACGTCCCGCGCAGGGCGGGAGAAATCGATGCGGGTCTCGGTCTTGTCGATCTTGGCGGCGTAGAGCACGCCCTCTTCCGCTTGCGGGGTCAGCGACAGGTCGCCCGCCTCCAGCTTCGCCATGGCGTCCACCATCAGCGCACCACCCGCCCGCATCAGCGTGTCATGCAGCGCGCCGGCCGTCATGGTCTCGCCGATCGCCACCCGGTGGGTCAGCGCGACCGGGCCGGTATCGAGACCCTTTTCCATCTGCATGACCATCATGCCGGTTTCCGCGTCTCCCGCCATGATCGCCCGCTGGATGGGCGCCGCGCCGCGCCAGCGCGGCAGCAGCGAGGCATGGCCGTTGTAGCAGCCGAGCCGGGTACCGGTGAGGATCGCCTCCGGCAGCAGGAGGCCGTAGGCGACGACGACGGCGACATCTGCCTTCAGCGCGCGAAAGGCCGCGCGGTCGGTCTCCTCGCGGAAATTGAGCGGGGTGAAGACGGGAAGCCCGAGCCTTTCGGCCGCTTGGTGCACCGGCGACTTCACCAGTTCGAGACCGCGGCGGCCGGCCGGGCGCGGCGGCTGCGAATAGACGGCGGCGATCTCGTGGCCGGCTTCCACCAGCGCCTCGAGCGTCGGAACGGAGAAATCCGGCGTGCCCATGAAGATGATGCGAAGGGCCATCGGCCAGCCTCCGTGAAAGCGGTTCTACGGCCGGAACCGCGTGAAACAAAGCCCGGGCGGCAAGCGCCTACGTGCCGCCTCAGAGCGCCTTGCTGCCGCGCAGCTTCGCCGCCTTGGTGAATTTGCGGATCACCATCTCGCGCTTCAGCTTGGAAATGTGGTCGATGAACAGCACGCCGTTCAGGTGGTCGATCTCGTGCTGGAGACAGGTGGCGAGAAGGCCGTCGGCCTCCGTCAGCTGCTCCTTGCCGTCGCGATCGAGATGCTTGACGGTGATGGTGGCAGGGCGCTCGACCTCGGCATAATAGTCCGGGATCGACAGGCAGCCTTCCTCATAGACCGAGCGGGTGTCCGAAGCGGAGACGACGTCGGGATTGATGAAGACGAGCGGCTTCTTGTCCTCGCCCTCCTTCGAGACATCGAGCACCAGCATGCGGCGCGCGACGCCGATCTGGATGGCGGCGAGGCCGATGCCCGGCGCGTCGTACATGGTTTCCAGCATGTCGTCGGCGAGCTTCTGCACCTCGCTGTCGACGGTCTCGATAGGCTTCGAAACCTGGCGGAGGATCGGATCGGGAAGGATAATCAGCGGCTTGATGGTCATTCCGCCTCCTTAGCGCGGTTTCTTGACGCTTTCAATCGGCTTCGACCGCGGCCGGCCCTGCCCGGCCCACGCATTTGTTCACGTTATGATCTGGTTTCCGCGGCGATCCGTGCTATGGTCGCGGCATGATCGATCCAACCTTTGACATGCTGCTCGCCTCCTTCCTCGCCCGGCTCGGCGGCACCGGCCCGGCGCTCGTGCTGCTTACGGCCCTGCTGGTCGCCGTCTTCGGCCTCGTTTCGGCCCGCCGCAGCCAGGCGCGCCAGCGCGAGGCTGCGGGCATGGCGGAGTTGCGCTTTGCCGAACTCCTGAAAGCCCAGACGGAAATGCAGGGGCGTGTCGCCGCCATGGCCGAGGTCTTCGGCGCGAAGCAATCGGAGACCAACCAGGCGATCAATGCCCGGCTCGACGGCCTGACGCAGCGGCTCGGCCAGTCGATCTCCGAGCAGACCCGCTCGACGCACGAGAACCTCCGCCGCCTGCAGGAGCGGCTGGCCGTCATCGACACCGCGCAAAGCAACATCCAGTCGCTGGCGAAGGACGTGGTCGGCCTCCAGGCGATCCTCTCCAACAAGCAGACGCGCGGCGCCTTCGGCCAGTCGCGCATGGAGACGATCATCGCAGACGCCATGCCGCCCGGCGCCTATCAGTTCCAGGCCCAGCTCTCGAACGGCGTCAGGCCTGACTGCACGATCCGCATGCCGAACGGCCAGCCGCCGCTGGTCGTCGACGCGAAATTCCCGCTGGAGGCATGGAATGCCCTGTCGGACGGGCGCGCACCCGAGGCGGCCAAGCTCGCCGCACAGCAGTTCCGCCGCGACATGGAGACCCATATCCGCGATATCGCCGAAAAATATCTCCTCGCCGGCGAGACGCAGGACACCGCCTTCCTCTTCGTACCCTCCGAATCGATCTTCGCCGCGATCCATGAGAGCTTCGAGGCCATCGTCCAGCGCGCCCATCGCGCCCGGGTCGTCATTGTCTCCCCCTCTCTGCTGCTCCTGTCGATCCAGGTGCTGCAGGCGCTGCTGAAGGATCAGCGCATGCGCGAGCAGGCGCACCTCATTCAGGGCGAGGTCGTGCGGCTGATGGAGGATCTCGGCCGCCTCGACGATCGCGTCCGCAAGCTGCACGGCCATTTCACCTCTGCCCAGAAGGATGTCGACCAGATCCTGACGTCGACGGAAAAGCTCGCCCGCCGCGGCGCGCGCATCGGCGAGATGGAATTCGAGGTCCTCGCCGCACAGGGCGCCACGGCGCCGTCGCCGCCGGTGGCCGAG
>CAMLOC010000703.1 GCA_946481465.1 uncultured Shinella sp.
TCTCGCTCATGCTGTTCGGCCTGCTGGCAGCCACCGTGCTGGCCCGCGGCCCGGTTCTCAAGGCCATCGGCATGATCCTGCTCGGCCTTCTTCTCGGCATGGTCGGCATCGATGCGGGGTCGGGGGAAGAACGCCTGACCTTCAGCGCCGTGGAACTGTTCGACGGCATCGATTTCGTGGTGATCGCCATCGGCCTGTTCGGCTTCACCGAGATCATCGAGAACCTCGAGAACCACGAGGCGCGCGGCATCCTGGTCAGCAAGTTCAGCCGGTTGTGGCCGACGCGTGAGGATTTTCGCCGGGCCTGGCCTGCGGTCCTGCGCGGAACGGGCGTCGGCACGTTCCTCGGCGTGCTGCCGGGCGGCGGGGCAACCCTTGCCTCCTTCTGCGCCTATTCGCTGGAGAAGAAGATCTCGAAGACCCCGTCCGAGTTCGGCGACGGCGCCGTCGAGGGTGTTGCCGGCCCGGAGGCGGCCAACAATGCCGGTGCGCAGTCCTCCTTCATCCCGCTCCTGACGCTCGGCATCCCCTCCAACAACATGATGGCGATGATGTTGAGCGCCTTCATCATCCACGGCATCACGCCCGGGCCGACGGTCCTTGCCACCCAGCCGGAGATCTTCTGGGGTCTCGTCGCCAGCATGTGGATCGGCAATCTCATGCTGGTCGTGATCAACCTGCCGATGATCGGCGTGTGGGTAAAGCTGCTGACGGTGCCCTATCGCCTGCTCTATCCCGCGATCCTGCTCTTCTGCTGCGTCGGCGTCTACAGCATCAACAACCGCATCTTCGACGTGGTCCTGGCGGCAGGGTTCGGCCTCCTCGGCTACGCCTTCCGCAAGGCGAAGTGCGAGGCCGGCCCCTTGCTCCTCGGCTTCGTCCTCGGCCCGCTTCTCGAAACGAACATCCGCCGGGCGATGACCATCTCTCATGGCGATCCGAGCGTTTTCTACGAACGCCCGATCAGCCTGGTGCTGCTCATCGCGACCGTAGGCATGCTGGTGCTGATGGTGCTGCCGTCCTTCCGGCGGACCCGCGAGGAGGCGTTTCAGGACGAGGAAGCTTGAAAGCGATTGCTGCCCGAGGAACAGCATGACGGCCGCTACGCGCGGCCGTCTTTCATCCGGCCTTCCGCGCTCAGCCCGTTTGCGCTTTGCGGCCTCGCGCCGAACGAGATGCCGCCGGGCTCGGTCCTCTCCGTCGCCAATGTGATATATTTGTCACGATGCTTTGAAAGCGCATCCGGCGTGCCGGGGAACGGCGCGATACCGCAGCGTTTGTGGTCGGTGCAAGCCGGTGTTTTTGTTGAGAAAACTTGACTTAAAAACACCTGTTTAACTCGCTGCCAGGGATTTTTCAATGAAAACAATATGATTGCAGGGTCGCTCCAATGGACATAGGAAGACAGGAGCGAAGGCGTTAAGGGGGCGATCGGCGAATGGCGGCGCGCTTGGGGGATATCGAGAGGCTGTATGAGGCCGAGCATGGCCGTCTTCGTTCCTTGGTCCGGCGCATCGTCGGTAACTCCACCACGGCGGAGGACGTCGTCCAGCAGGCCTTCGTCAACATGATCGCGAAGCTTCATGGTCACGACATCGCGCCGAATTCCGCTTATGCCCGCGCGGCCGCCCGCAACCTTGCCTTCAACCACCTGCGCGACCAGAAGCGGCGGTCTGCGGTGGAGGTCGCCGGTTCCGACGTCGAGCATGTCGCGGATCTCCAGCCGACGCCCGAGACGATCGCCCTTTACCGCAGCGAGTTGCGGCGCCTGCTCGAGGCGATCGCCTCTCTTCCCGCCCGCCGCCGCGAGGCCTTCGTCCTGAACAGGATCGAGGGATTGTCCTATGACGAGATCGCCGAGCGCATGAAAATCTCGCGCAACACGGTCATCAGCACGATCGTGAACGCCATGGCCGATCTCGACCGCAAGCTGCGCTGAGGCCGTCCGGTCATTGATTACCCGCCGCGAAGTGTCTTTAAGAATAGGAGGCTGCCTGTCGGCAGCCCGTGACGGATAGCGAACGATCAGGCGGCGCGCGGGACCCATGAAAGACGATGAAACCGATCCCGTATTCATGGAAGCGCTGGAATGGCTTGCCCGCATGCAGGACGAAAAGGCGTCGGCGGGCGAGCGGGCGGGCTTTGCCGAATGGATCGCGGCAAGCCGGCAGAACGCGGATGCCTATGATCGGGCCGAGCGGCTCTGGAGCCGCTTCGATATCGTCAAACCGGAATATCAGCGGCTCCGCCGCGCCGATGCGCTGACTAGGCGGGGCGTTCTTCTCGGCGGGGTCGCCGTGCTCGTCCTCGGCGGCGGCTATCTCGCCTTGCGGCCAGACCTCTTCGCGGACCTTGCGACGGGTATCGGCGAGCGCCGCGTCTTCACCCTGGCCGATGGCAGCACCGCCGAGCTTGGCAGCTATTCGGCCCTGTCGGTGCGCTATACGGAAGGCGAACGGCGCCTCGTGCTGCATCGCGGCCAAGGCTTCTTCACTGTCGTTGCAAATGTTGACCGCCCCTTCGTCGTCGAGGCGGCGGCGGGGACGATCCGGGCGCTTGGAACACGCTTCGACGTCAAGCTGACGGAGGAGGAGGTTACGGTGACCGTGACCGAGCATTCCGTGCGTGTCACCTCTGTCGATGCCGCGGCCGTCACGATCGAAGAGGGCTGGCAGGTCAGCTACGATCCGCATGGCGTGGGATCGCCGCAGCGGATCGACACGGAGACGGCGGTGGCCTGGCGGCGCGACAGGATCGTCTTCGAGGATGTTCCGCTGCGGCGGGTGCTGAAGGAACTCGAGCGCTACCGGCGAGGCAGGATCGTCCTGATGGATGACACGGTCGGCGCGATCCCCGTGACCGCGATCTTCGAGACGTCCCGCGCGGACGATG
>CAMLOC010000704.1 GCA_946481465.1 uncultured Shinella sp.
GATTCTCCGTTACGTCGGCAGCTGTGACGGCAATATGGAAGAAGGCTCGATGCGCGCCGACGTCAATGTCTCGGTGCGAAAGCCGGGCGATCCGTTCGGCACGCGGACCGAGACCAAAAACGTCAACTCGATCCGCTTCGTGATGGCGGCGATCGAAGGCGAGGCCAGTCGCCAGGTCGACGTGCTCGAAGCCGGCGGCAAGATCGTTCAGGAAACCCGCCTCTACGATCCCGATCGCAACGAGACCCGGTCGATGCGCTCCAAGGAGGATGCGCATGACTACCGCTATTTCCCCGACCCCGATCTGCTGCCGCTCGAGCTGACCGAGGATTTTCTCGCGGAGTGCGAAGCCGAGCTGCCCGAGCTGCCCGACGTCAAGCGCCGGCGCTATGAAGGCGAGCTGGGGCTCCCGGCCTACAACGCCGCCGTGATCACGGCCGATGTCGAGACGGCGCGCTGGTTCGAAACGCTCGTGGAGGCCACGGGCAAGCCCGCCGGCGACGTCGGCCGCACGGCTTCCAACTGGCTGATTTCGGACCTTTTCGGAGCGCTCAACCGGCTCGGCAAGTCGATCGACGAGAGCCCGGTGAACCCAAGGCAGGGCGCCGAGCTGCTGGCGCTGGTCGCTGACGGCACGCTCTCGGGCACGCTCGCCAAGCAGGTGTTCGAGATCATGCTCGAAACCGGCGAGGATGCGGGCAGAATCGTCGAGGAGCGGGGCCTCAAGCAGACGAGCGATTCCGGCGCGATCGAGGCGGTGATCGCCGAGGTGATGGCCGCCAATGCCGACAAGGTCGCGGAATATCGTTGCGGCAAGGACAAGCTGTTCGGTTTCTTCGTTGGCCAAACGATGAAGGCGATGGGCGGCAAGGCCAATCCGGGCGTGGTCAACGAGCTGCTCAGGAAGGCGCTGGGCTGACATTGGGGACTGGGGCGAGGGCCAAGCGAAGGGCTTGTTTCGCGGGGGCAAAGCTCGCCTTGCCCTGTGGCGCGATACTGTTATAGAGCCCGCCGACCGGCGGTCCTGATTTGCGGGCGTGGCGGAACTGGTAGACGCGCCAGATTTAGGTTCTGGTATCGCAAGATGTGGGGGTTCGAGTCCCTTCGCCCGCACCAGCTTCGCTTCGAGCAGCGCGAGGCAGGGCCCGAAAGCATTTCTCGAGATAGAGGTTCGGACGACCCATGCAGACTGTCGAAACGCTCAATGAGGGCCTGAAGCGCGCCTATGCGGTAACGATTCCGGCGAATGATGTCGCCAAGCGCGTCGAGGCCGAGATCAAGTCGATCGCGCCGCAGATCCGCATGCCCGGCTTCCGCCCCGGCAAGGTGCCGACCAACCTGGTCAAGAAGATGCACGGCCCGGCGATCGAGCAGGACGTGCTCAACAAGGCGGTGCAGGACGGCGTACAGCAGCTCCTCTCCGAGCAGAAGCTGCGCCCGGCCATGCAGCCCTCTGTCGAGCTCGACGAGCAATATGAGAGCGGCAAGGACATCGAGATCAAGGTCGAGCTCGAAGTCCTGCCGGATGTTCCGCCTCCGGCGATCGAAGGCATCAAGCTCGAACGGCTGACCGTCGCGGCGCCCGACGCCGAGATCGACGAGCAGATGCTGCGCATCGCAAGCCAGCAGAAGCAGTATGACGACGCCATCGAAGGCCATCCCGCCGTCGAAGGCGACCTTGTGGTGATGGACTATGTCGGCACCGTCGACGGCGTCGCCTTCGACGGCGGGACCGGCGAAGGCATGTCGGTCGAGCTCGGCTCGGGCCGTCTGATCCCGGGCTTCGAGGAGCAGCTCGAAGGCGTCAGGACAGGCGAAGAGCGCACCCTCAACGTCACCTTTCCCAAGGATTATGGCGAGAAGTCGCTGGCCGGCAAGAAGGCGGTGTTCGCGATCAAGGTCACCGACGTCCGCGTGCCGCGCGACCCCAAGGTCGATGACGAGTTCGCAAAGTCGCTCGGTCTCGAGGGGCTCGACCAGCTCCGCGAGCTGCTCAAGGGCCAGGTCGAGCAGGAGCTCAACGGCCTCACCCGCACCCATATGAAGCGCAAGCTGCTCGATCAGCTCGCCGCGAGCCATGATTTCGCCGTGCCGCCGTCGATGGTCGAAGCCGAGTTCCAGCAAATCTGGGCGCAACTCGAGCATGAAGCGACTCATGAGGAAGATCCCGAGGCCGCGCGCGCCGAGATGGAGAAGGATCGCGACGACTATATGGCGATCGCCGAACGCCGCGTTCGCCTGGGCCTGCTGCTGTCCGAGATTGGTCAGCAGAACGGCGTCGAGGTGACCCAGCAGGAAATGCAGCGGCTGATCCTCCAGGCCGCCCAGCAATACGGCCCCAAGGATCGCGACCGGTTCATCCAATATGTCCAGCAGGAACCGATGGCGGCCGCGCAGCTCCGCGCACCGCTTTATGAGGACAAGGTGGTCGACTTCCTGTTCGGCAAGGCCGAGATCACCGATCGCGAAGTGACCCGCGAGGAGCTTCAGGCGGCGATCGAGGCCGACGACGAGACGATCGGCAAAGGCCATGTCCACGGCCCCGGCTGCGGCCATGACCATCATGGGAACGAGCATGTCCACGGCCCCGACTGCGATCATGATCACGAGGCCAAGCCGGCCAAGAAGCAGCCCGCGAAGAAGGCCGCCGCCAAGCCGGCCGAGGACAAGCCCGCCGCCAGGCCCGCGGCTGCCAAGAAGGTGAAAGCCGAGGAGGCCGAAGACCCGGCGCCGAAGAAGGCCGCCGCGAAGAAGACTCCGGCCGCCGGAACCGAAGCCGCTCCGGCTCCCACCAAGAAGGCTCCCGCGAAGAAAAAGACAGCCGAGTAATCACTTGGTTTAGGAAGGGCCGGGCGGGACGTCCGGCCCTTTTCCTGTTGGGGGCC
>CAMLOC010000705.1 GCA_946481465.1 uncultured Shinella sp.
GGATGACGCCGAGATGCGCCTTCTTGACGTAGAAGAACAGCGGGCGGGAAACCGGGTATTCGCCGGAGGCGATCGTCTCGGTCGAGGGAACGATGCCGTTGACGGTGGCGACCTTCAGCTTGTCGGCATTGTTCTCGTAGAAGGAGAGGCCGAACACGCCGATACCGGACTTGTTGGCGGCGATGCGGGCGAGCGTCTCGGTGTAGTCACCGTCGATGTCGACGGCCAGGCCGTCCTTGCGAACGGCTACGCACTTGGAAAGCTGTTCCTTCTCGTCGGCGACGGCAGCCTTGATGACGTCCTGGGCGCCCGCGTCCTTGCAGCCGTGAGCGAGGATCTTCTCTTCGAAGACTTCGCGCGTGCCGTGCTTTTCGCCCGGGATGTAGGCGGCGATCTCGACGTCCGGCAGGTCCTTGTTGACTTCCGACCACTTCTTGTAGGGGTTGGCGACGAGCTTGCCGTCGACGACGACTTCGGCGGCGAGCGCCTGGTAGAGGTCCTTCGGCTCGAGCTTCAGGTCGGCATTGCCGGCGTCGGTGGCGAAGACGATGCCGTCATAGCCGATCTTGACTTCCTGGATTTCGGTCACGCCGGCCGCCTTGCAGGCTTCCACTTCGCTGTCCTTGATCGGACGCGAGGAGTTGGCGATGTCGATGGTGTTCGGGCCGACGCCCTTGCAGAATTCCTTCAGGCCGCCCGAGGAGCCGCCGGATTCGACGATCGGGGTCTTGAAGTCGGGGAAGGTCTCGCCGAACGTCTCGGCGACGATCTTGGCGTAGGGAAGAACGGTGGAGGAGCCGGCGATCTGGACCTGGTCGCGCGCAACGGCAACGCCTGCGAATGCGGCGGAGGCAACGAGCGCCGCAACAGTGAGCTTAAGAGATTTCATCTGGGTTCTCCCGAAGAGGACATGTGTGGTGCGCTGTTTCGCGCTCTCTGCCGTTGACCGGCGGCCCTTCTCTAAACCCCGATCGCCCTCTCTTTTATGTCAGTTTGACGAAACATTTGTGACACGCCAAGCAATTGGAATTGCTCGACTATTTTCAACATCGCGACGAACCTGCCGCCTTTTGTGTCAGAATTTGACGGTAAAGACCGTACCCTTGCCCATCTCGGACTTCACGACAAGGCGCGCCCGATGTCGGGTGAGGATGTGCTTGACGATGGCCAGCCCCAGGCCCGTACCCTTCTTGGACCGGCTCGCTTCCACGTTGACCCGGTAGAAACGCTCGGTGATGCGCGGCACATGTTCCGGCGGAATGCCCGGGCCGTAGTCGGTGACGGAGAGCTCGACGGGAGTGTCGCCGCCGCCGGAGAGCGCCACGTCCACGCGCTTGCCCTCCTGGCCGTATTTGCAGGCGTTCTCGATGAGGTTCTCGAAGACCTCGACCAGCTCGTCCCGCTCGCCCGGGACGGTGACAGGGTGCCCGGGCACGTCGAGCACGATGTCCACGCCGAGATCGGCGGCGAGCGGCTGCAGGCTGTCGCGCACATGACCGAGCAGCGGCACGAGATCGACGGACTGGTCCGGTGTGAGATTGGAGCGCAGTTCGAGGCGGGAGAGCGAGAGCAGGTCGTCGACGAGACGGCTCATGCGGGTCGCCTGCTCATGCATGATGGCGAGGAAGCGTTCGTGCGCCTTCACGTCGTTCCTGGCCGGCCCCTGCAGCGTCTCGATGAAGCCGCGCAGCGAGGCGAGCGGCGTGCGCAGCTCATGGCTGGCATTGGCGACGAAATCGGAACGCATGCGATCGATGCGGCGGGCCTGGGACACATCGCGGAAGGTCAGCAGCCAGAAGGGTTCGCTGGTCTTTTCCGCAAGCGGCGCGATGCGCACGACATAGACGGTCTCCGACGGCAGCCGCTCGGCATGCTCCGTCTCGCGCGGCTGGCCGCTGGCGATCGCATCGCGCACCATGTCGAGGATGCCGGGCGCGCGGATGCGGCCGGCAAGGTCGCTGCCCCGCGGGATGACGCCGAAGATCGCCTCGGCCGCACGGTTCTGCAACTTGATCGTCTCACGGCCGGAAATGAGGAGGGCGGGCGCATCGAGCGCGCCGAGGACCGCGGCGATGGCGGACAGGTCATCGGCGGGCGGGACCGCGGGCTGGATATCCGGCACCGGAACGGCCGCCGACGCCATGGTCCTGCCGCCGGTCTCGGCCATGCGCCGCTCCGTGCGCAGGAGGCCGGCGATGACGAGCAGCAGGACGGCGAAGGACACCCAGCCGAGATGCAGGCCCGCCAGCCACATCATGAAGCCGACAAAGACGGCCGAGGCGATCAGCACCCGCTCGCCCCACAGTTGCGCCGCCAGCCAGCCGAGACCCGTCCGCTGATCCGTCACCGCCACCCATTCCCTCGCAAGCATCCTGTCCTCCGCGACCTCCATCGATTCTCCATGGATAGCGCGGCTTCATGACATGTTTTTCACGGCACGCTTGAATTCGCAATCCGGTTGTGGCCACCTTCGGCGCGGCGGCGCGTGCCGCGCCCCGACATTTCAAGGAGCAGACGATGGCGGAGAAGACCGAAAACCGGGCTGTTGAGCTGGATATCCACGGCAAGAAGCGGATATTCGATATCGACGATCCGGTGCTTCCCGACTGGATCGAGGAGAAGGCCTTCGGCTCCGACGACTACCCCTACGACAAGAAGCTCGACAACAAGGAATACGAAAAGACGCTGAAGCTCCTGCAGATCGAACTGGTCAAGGTGCAGTTCTGGCAGCAGAAGACGGGCAAGCGCATCATGGCCGTCTTCGAGGGGCGCGATGCTGCCGGCAAGGGCGGCGCGATCCACGCCACCATGTCCTACATGAACCCACGCTCGGCCCGCATCGTCGCGCTGACCAAGCCGACCGGCACCGAGCAGGGG
>CAMLOC010000706.1 GCA_946481465.1 uncultured Shinella sp.
CGGAAGTTCGCAATGCGCGCCGTGATGTTGCGGCCGAGCACATTGACCGTCACGCTGTCGCCGATCTTGAGACCGAGTTCGCGGCCCTCCTCGGCGGCGAAGGAGACGAGCGGTTCGCCGGAATAGTCCTCCGGCCACCATTCGCCCTCCGCAAGCGTGGAGTTTTCCGGCGTGCGCTTGGCATAGGTGATGCCGCGGTCGCCGCGCAGCACCCATTGCCCCTCCGGCGGCACCTTGACCTTCGAGACCTCGACGCCGTTCAGCTCCATGACGCGGCCGCGCAGCATGGGCACCTCGATGATCTTGCCGTCGGGCATATTGGTCTGCAGCACGGTGCGGAACCCGTCGAGCTCGCTGCCCTGGATATCGACGAAGAAGAAGTTCGGCGCGCGCTCCGGCAGGTTGCCGGTCAGTTCCCGGCGCAGGTTGCCGTCGATCAGCGTCAGCGTGACGAGAAGCGCAAGGCCGAGGCCGAGCGACAGCACGACGGAGGAGGTGAGCGCGCCCGGCCGGTGGATATTGCCGATGGCAAGCCGCAGCGAGGGCGAATTGACGCGCGGGCTGCGCCGCGCGAGCGCGGTGATCAGCAGGGCGACGACGCGCAGCACGACGAAGGCGAAGGCGATCGCCCCGAGGAAGACGACGGCGATGTAGCGGTCATAGGCGGTGAGGATGGCAAGTCCGGCCAGCGCCGCCAGGAAGATCGCCGCGCCCGCGACATAGGGCCAGCTCGGCAGGCGGCCTGCCTCGAAACCCTGTTCGCGGAAGAGCGCCGTCGCCGGCACCTCGCGGGCGTGGCCGAGCGGCAGGATCGCGAAGGCGAGTGCCGTCAGGAGGCCGAAGACGGCGGCGAGCAGCAGCGCCGAGGGGTAGATCGTCGCCTCTGCCGGCACCGGCAGCACGCCGTCGAGGAAGCGCATCGCCACCAGGGGCATCAGCGCGCCCGCCACGAGGCCGATCAGGATGCCGACAGCGGCGATCAGCGCGATCTGCGCGAGATAGACCAGCGCCACCAGCGAGGCCGGCGCGCCGAGGCACTTGAAGGTGGCGATGACGGAGCGCTTGGAATCGAGATAGGCGCGCACGGCGTTCGCCACGCCGACGCCCCCGACGATCAGCGCCGTCAGGCCGACCAGCGTCAGGAATTGCGAGAAACGGGTGATGTTGTTGGTGAGCGAGGGCGCGGCGCTGTTGGAGGTGCGGATCGCCCAGCCGGCCTGCGGGAAGGCCTTCGTGGCGTCCGCCCGCACCTTCGCGAGCGACAGGCCGGTATCGGCAAGGCGGATTCGGTAGGCGTTCTCCACGAGGCTGCCGGTCTGCACCAGGCCGCTCGCCGTCATGGCCTCTTCGGAGACCATCAGGCGCGGCGCGAAGCCGAACCCTTCCGAAACGGCGTCCGGCTCGCGCACCAGCGTCGCCGTCACCTTCAGCCTGGCCGTGCCGAGCAGGATCTCGTCGCCGACGGCGATGCCGAGCCGGTCGAGCAGCAGCGGCGCGACGACCGCGCCGTAGCTCTCGCCTTCCTTGGCGAACAGCGTGGCGGAGGGCTGCTGCGGGCTGGTCTCCAGCGTGCCGTAGAGCGGGTAGGCGCCGTCGACGCCCTTGGCCTCGACCAGCGTCTGGTCGGACCCGTCGGGCAGGCGCGCCATGGAACGAAGGCTGGAGGAGAGGGAAACGTCGCCCAGCCCCTCAAAATGCTTCAGCTCCTCCGGGGTCGCGAAACGGTTGTTGAATTCGAAGCGCACGTCGCCGGCAAGCAGGCTCTGCCCCTGCGAGGCGATCGCCTGGGTGATGGCGCTCGACACCGAGTTGACGCCGGCGATCGCCGCCGTTCCGAGCGCGATGCAGGCAAGGAAGATGTAGAAGCCCTTGAGGCCGCCGCGCATTTCGCGCAGCGCCAGGCGGAGCGCCAGCGGAACCTGCCTGAGGACCGTGCCGACCCTCATGCGGGCACCGCCTCGGCCAGCGCCGCCTTGACGGGAGCCGCGCCGGAGACGATCTCGCCGGAGCGCATGGCGACCTGCCGGCTGCACCGGGCGGCAAGCACGGGATCATGCGTCACCAGAACCAGCGTCATGCCGCGCTCGGCCTGCTTGGCGAAGAGAAGATCGGCGATCTGCCGGCCCGTCTCGGTGTCGAGATTGCCGGTCGGTTCGTCGGCGATCAGGAGCTTCGGCGCGGGCGCCAGCGCCCGGGCGATCGCCACGCGCTGCTGCTCGCCGCCCGAAAGCTGGCCGGGATAGTGCGACAGGCGCTCGCCGAGGCCGACCGCTGTCAGTTCCCGTCGGGCGATCTCGAAGGCGTCCCGCACATTGGCAAGCTCCAGCGGCACCGCGACGTTCTCCAGCGCCGTCATGTTGGGAATGAGGTGGAAGGACTGGAAGACGATGCCGATATTGCGGCCGCGGAAATCGGCCACCTGGTCCTCGGTCATGCCGTGCAGGCCCGCGCCGTCGATATGGATCTCGCCGCTGTCCAGCCGTTCGAGGCCGGCCAGCACCATCAGGAGCGTCGACTTGCCGGAGCCGGACGGGCCGACGATGCCGACCGATTCACCGCCATCGATGACAAGGTCGATCCCTTTCAGCACATGCACGGAGGCGGCCGCCCGGCCGAGGGTGAGATCGGCTTTTTTGAGATCGATGATGGTTTTGGCCAAGGAATTCTGCCCTATATGTCTTCAAGCAACCGGAATGCCAGCAATCTAGGATCAGCGACATGTCGTTTAAAGCGGCGCTTTCATTTTTCGCCTCACTTGCAATCACAGCTTTGTTATCCTCGGGCCCGGCCCGGGCGGAGCCCGTGAAGCTCGTGGGCTTCGGTGACAGCCTGATGGCGGGCTACCAGCTTGCGCCTTCGGAATCCTAT
>CAMLOC010000707.1 GCA_946481465.1 uncultured Shinella sp.
GCCGCCATCCTCAACGTCATGCAGTCGGCCTATGTCGAGACGGCGGAGTTGAAGGGCCTCTCCGGCCTGCGCATCATCGCCAAGCACGCCGCGCCGAACGCCGTGGCGCCGGTCATCAACGTCATCGCGCTGAACCTCGCCTATCTCGTGGTCGGCGTCGTCGTCGTGGAGGTGGTCTTCGTCTATCCCGGCATGGGCCAGTACATGGTCGACGCCGTGACGGTGCGCGACATGCCGGTGGTGCAGGCCTGCGGCCTGATCTTCGCCGCCTTCTACATCTTCCTCAACATGTTCGCCGACATCCTCGCGATCGTCGCGAACCCCAGATTGAGGCATCCGCGATGAGACTTTCCTCCATCCCCATAAGCGCCTGGGTCGGCATCCTCGGCATCCTGCTTGCCCTCTTCTGCGCGCTCTTCGCCCCGCTCATCGCCCCCTATGGCGAAAGCCAGATCGTCGGGGCCGTCTGGCAGCCGATGGGCGGCGACCATCTGCTCGGCACGGACAATCTCGGCCGCGACCTCTTCTCTCGGCTGATCTTCGGCGCCCGCACCACCATCTTCGTGGCGCTGGCCGCGACGGTCCTCTCCTTCTCGCTCGGCATGCTGCTCTCCTTCACGGCGGCGGTAACGGGCGGGCTGGTCGACCAGGCCTTCTCGCGCTTCAACGACCTGATGATGGCGATCCCGACGCTGATCTTCGCCCTCGTCGTGCTCGCCGTGCTGCCGCAGCAGCTCTGGATCCTCATCCTCGTGATGGCGATCCTCGATTCGACGCGTGTCTACCGCATCGGCCGCGCCGTCGCGCTCGACGTGGCGGTCATGGAATTCGTGGAGGCGGCACGGCTGCGCGGCGAAGGCACCGGCTGGATCATCTTCCGCGAGATCCTGCCCAACACCCTCTCGCCGCTGCTTGCCGAATTCGGCCTGCGCTTCGCCTTCTCGATCCTGTTCCTCTCCACCCTCTCCTTCCTCGGCCTCGGCATCCAGCCGCCGGCGGCCGACTGGGGCGGCATGGTCAAGGACAACAAGGACGGCATCATCTTCGGCATTTCGGCCGCCCTCATTCCGGGCGGCGCGATCGCGGGGCTGGCCATCTGCGTCAACCTCGTCGTCGACTGGCTGATGAAACGAACCTCCAGCCTCAAGGGGGGCCGCGGCGATGCCTGACCTGCTTTCCGTCAGAAACCTCAAGATCGAGGCGACCAGCTATCCGCCGGGCGAGCCGCCGAAGACCGTGACGCTCGTCGAGGGCGTGAACTTCGACGTGCAGAAGGGCAAGGTGCTGGGCCTGATCGGCGAATCGGGCGCCGGCAAGTCGACCATCGGCCTCACCGCGCTCGCCTATGGCCGCGGCGGGGTGCGCATCACCGGCGGCGAGGTCAAGCTCAACGGCGAGGATCTCCTGAAGCTCTCGCCGGCCGGCATCCGCAAGGTGCGCGGCTGCAAGGTCTGCTACGTCGCGCAATCCGCAGCAGCGGCGTTCAACCCCGCCCACCGGCTCGGCGAGCAGGTGATCGAGGCCTCGCTGAAGCACGGCGTCATGACCCGTGCGGAGGCGGAAAAGCGCGCGCTCTACCTCTTCAAGGTGCTCGGCCTGCCGAACCCCGAAACCTTCGGCCAGCGCTATCCGCACCAGGTCTCGGGCGGCCAGCTCCAGCGCGCCATGACCGCCATGGCGCTCTGCCCGAACCCGGAACTCATCGTCTTCGACGAGCCGACCACCGCGCTCGACGTGACGACGCAGATCGACGTGCTCGCCGCCATCAAGCACGCCATCGAGGAGACCCATACCGCCGCGCTCTACATCACCCACGACCTTGCGGTCGTGGCGCAGATCACGGACGACATCCTCGTGCTCCGGCACGGCAAGATGGTGGAGTACGGCTCGGTGAGAGAGATCATCGAGGCGCCGACGCAGGACTATACCCGTGCCCTCGTCAACGTGCGGGGAACCAAGCGCGAGGAGGCGCCCGACCAGTCGGATACGCTCCTCAAGGTCGACAACGTCACCGCCGGCTATTCCAACGGCTTCAAGGTGTTGCAGAACGTCTCGCTGCACCTGCCGAAGGGCCAGACGCTGGCGGTGGTGGGCGAATCGGGCTCCGGCAAATCCACCCTCGCCCGCGTCATCACCGGGCTGCTGCCGCCGCAGGAGGGCACGATCAGCTTCGACGGCGGCACGCTGCCGAAGGCGCTGAAGGGCCGGACGAACGACCAGCTCCGCCGCATCCAGATGATCTACCAGATGGCCGATACCGCGATGAACCCGCGCCAGACGGTGCGCGACATCATCGGCCGCCCCCTCACCTTCTACTACGGCCTGCGCGGCCGGGAGAAGACGGAACGGGTGAAGGAGCTTCTGGAGCAGATCGAGATGGGCGGCCGCTTCGCCGACCGCTTCCCGGCGGAGCTTTCCGGCGGCCAGAAGCAGCGCGTCGCCATCGCGCGGGCGCTGGCGGCCAAGCCCGAGCTCATCCTTTGCGACGAGCCGACCTCCGCCCTCGACCCGCTGGTGGCCGAGGGCATCCTGAAGCTTCTCCTGAAACTCCAGGACGAGACCCATGTCTCCTACATGTTCATCACGCACGACATCGCCATCGTGCGCGCCATCGCCGATTCGGTGGCCGTGATGCACCGGGGACGCCTCGTGCGCTTCGGCCCGAAGTCGAAGGTCCTCTCGCCGCCCTTCGACGACTATACCGACCTCCTCCTGAAGTCCGTCCCCGAAATGGAGATCGGCTGGCTGGAACGGGTGCCGACGACACGGCGCATGGAAAGCGCCGGCAATTGACGGAAGCGGGCGGCGGAGGCCGCCCGTTTCCTTTTGAGACGCCCTCAAACCTCTCTCC
>CAMLOC010000708.1 GCA_946481465.1 uncultured Shinella sp.
TGTGGCCGTCGCCTCTCTTCTTTCGTCATCTTCGGCCTGCGACCCGGGGATCCACGCCCCACCCACGGCGTGCCCTAGAACGACGAAGGCCGCGGAAACCGCGGCCTTCCTTCTCGATGCGTCGGGCGCCTACTCGCCGCCACCCAGCGAGTGCACGAAGACGGCAAGCTGCTTGACGGCCGGGTCGCCGAGGCGGGGAAGCCAGGCGGGCATGACGCCGTGCCTGGGCGCGCGCACCTGCCGGGCGACGGCGGCCTCGCCCTCGCCCTTCAGCCAGATGGCATCGGCAAGGTCGGGCGCGCCCATCTCGCGATTGCCCCTGGCGTCCTCGCCATGGCAGGCGGCGCAATTGTCGGCGAAGATCTGCCTGCCGGGCTCGACCAGGCCGGCATCCGACGGCGTGCCCGTCAGGCTGATCACATAGGCCGCGACCTGCTTGATCTCCTCCGGCTGGAGGATGTCGCCATAGGCCGGCATGTCCGAGATGCGGGTCTCGTCGTCGCCCGGATGGCGGATGCCGTGGGCGATCGTCTGGTAGATATCGTCCACCGTGCCGCCCCAGACCCAGTCGTCGTCGTTGAGGTTCGGGAAGCCCGCGGCCCCGGCCGCGCCCGACCCGTGGCACTGGGCACAGTTGACCTTGAAGGCCGAGGCGCCGCCGGCGATGGCGAACTGCGAGAGCTGCGGGTCCGCCATGATCTCCTGCAGCGACGATTTGCCGATGCGCTCGACCATGCCGGCCTGTGCCTGCTTTGCCTCGGAAAGCTCGACCGCGACATTGGCGCGGCTCGACCAGCCGAGCATGCCGCTCGTCGCATCGGAGATCAGCGGCCAGGCCGGAAAGGCGATGGTGTAGCCGATCGCCCAGACGATCGTGGCGTAGAACGACCAGACCCACCAGCGCGGCATCGGGTTGTTCAGTTCGCGGATGCCGTCCCATTCGTGGCCGGTGGTTTCGACACCCGAGATTTCGTCGATATGCTTCTCGGCCATGGTCAGTCCTCCTTGAGGGGGATTTCGGCGGCCCGTTCGGCGGCCTTGCGGGCGCCGGGGCGGAGGGTGAAGGCGACGACGGCAAGGAAGAACAGCGTCATGGCGAGCAGTCCCCAGCTGTCGGCGAAGTGCCGCATGGCGGTATAGGTTTCCATCGCATCCTCCTCAGCGGTAGCCGCTGGCATCGTCATAGGTGGAGAAGTCCACCAGCGTGCCGAGCATCTGCAGATAGGCGACGAGCGCGTCCATTTCGGTGAGCCTGGCCGGATCGCCGTCGAAGTCGCCGAGCTTGGCCTTCGGGTAGCGGGCCTCCACGCCGGACGTGTCGGCGTTCGGGTCGGCCTGCGCCTTGATGTCGGCGGCGGCGTTGGCGATCATCTCGTCGCTGTAGGGCACGCCGACGGCGCGGCTCGCCGCAAGGTGCATCGAGACGTTCTTCACCTCGAGCGGCGTTTCCTTGAGGAAGGAATAGCTCGGCATCACCGATTCCGGCACGACCGAGCGCGGCTCGATCAGGTGCTGGACGTGCCATTCGTTCGAGTAGCGGTCGCCGACGCGGGCAAGGTCCGGGCCGGTGCGCTTGGAGCCCCACTGGAACGGATGGTCGTACATCGATTCCGCCGCCAGCGAATAATGCCCGTAGCGCTCCACCTCGTCGCGGAACGGCCGGATCATCTGGCTGTGACAGGTGTAGCAGCCCTCGCGGACATAGATGTCGCGCCCGGCGAGTTCCAGCGGCGAATAGGGCCGCATGCCCTCCACCTTCTCGATGGTGTTTTCCAGGTAGAACAGCGGGGCGATCTCGACGATGCCGCCGATGGTGACCACAAAGAGCGAGCCGACGAGAAGAAGCGTCGCGTTGCGCTCGAGGATCGCGTGTTTGTCAAGAATGGACATCGGGTCCCTCCTATTCGGCCGGCTGGAGCTTCGGCGCGGCACCCGGGATCGGGGCCTCGTCGCGCTGGTAGCCGAGGATTGTCATGGTCACGTTGTAGGCCATGATGAGTGCGCCCATGAGGAACAGCCCACCGCCGGCGGCGCGCAGCACGTAGTAGGGGAACATGGCGGCGATCGTTTCGGCGAACGAGTAGACCAGGAAGCCCTGCTCGTCGTATTCGCGCCACATCAGGCCCTGCTGGATGCCGGCGACCCACATGACGGCGGCGTAGACGACGATGCCGAGCGTGGCGAGCCAGAAGTGCCAGTTGACCATGCGGATCGAATAGAGCCGCTCGCGCTTCCACAGCTTCGGAACCATGAAGTAGATCGCGCCGAAGGTGATGAGGCCGTTCCAGCCGAGCGCGCCCGAATGGACGTGGCCGATGGTCCAGTCCGTATAGTGGCTGAGCGAGTTGACCGACTTGATCGACATCATCGGGCCCTCGAAGGTCGCCATGCCGTAGAAGGCGACGGCCATGACCATCATGCGCACGATCGGGTCGGTGCGGATCTTGTCCCAGGCGCCCGAGAGCGTCATCAGGCCGTTGATCATGCCGCCCCAGGAGGGCATCCAGAGCATGATCGAGAAGACCATGCCGAGCGTCTGCGCCCAGTCGGGCAGCGCCGTATAGTGCAGGTGGTGCGGACCCGCCCAGATGTACATGAAGATCAGCGACCAGAAGTGGATGATCGACAGGCGGTAGGAATAGACGGGGCGGTTGGCCTGCTTCGGAATGAAGTAGTACATCATGCCGAGGAAGCCGGCCGTCAGGAAGAAGCCGACGGCGTTATGCCCGTACCACCATTGCGTCAGCGCATCCTGCACGCCGGCGAAGGCCGAGTAGCTCTTCGAGCCGACGAAGGAGACCGGCACCGCCAGGTTGTTGACGATGTGCAGCATCGCGATCGTGACGATGA
>CAMLOC010000709.1 GCA_946481465.1 uncultured Shinella sp.
ATGTCGGTGTGGTCAGAGAGGTAGCAACCGTCGCCGGCCTTGCGCACCGGCGGCATCAGGCCCGTCCAGCCCTGGCTCTCGACAAGGCTGGAGAAGCGGCCGCCGCGGGGCTCCCAGAGATCGGCGTGGCATCCGAGCGACGTCACCTCGCTGGCCGCGATGCCGGTGAGGCGGAAAGACCAGTACTGCGCATACATCAGCAGCCGGCGCGCCTTGCCGAACGCATCCGGAAAGCGCTTCGACTGCCAGTAGACCTGCAGCCCCGCATTGAGCCCCATCGGCAGGACGGGCGTGCCCGTATCCTCGAAGCGCGGGCGAAGAGCGCGATACTCCTGCGCAAGCGCCTGCGGGCCGTCATGCTCGTAGTCGAGCACCGGCAGCACGAGATCGCCGTCCTCGCCGACCAGCGCGGCGGTCGCGCCATGGGTGGTGATCGAGATGGCGTCGATCATGCGCTCACGGTTGAGCGCGGCAAGGCTTTCCAGGATGAAGGCCCAGAGCTTTTCCGTATCGAAATGCGGATAGGGCGCGGCCTCCACCACGCCGTTCGGCATGGTGCGGGCGGCGACCTCGCGAAAATCCTCGCCGTCGACGAGCACCACCTTGGCATTCGTCTTGCCGATATCGATGACGGCAATGGTCTTCATCGGTTCAGTCCATATGGAAGACGGTGACGAGCGGCACGGCGACAGGCTCGTTGTCCGGCTTCGTCTCCATGATATCGGCCATATGCGCCCACCAGCGCTGCATGACCGGATGGTTCGGCAGGTCCGCCATGGTGTGGCCGTCGCGCCGCCAGAGAACGCCGAAGAGCAGGTTCGTCTCCTCGTCGAGATGGATGGAATAGTCGGAGACGCCGGCCTCCTTCAAAAGCGCGGATAGCTCCGGCCAGATCGTATCGTGCCGCGCCTTGTATTCGGCCGCCATGCCCGGATTGAGCCGCATGCGAAAAGCGTATTTCTCCATGTTCAACGGCTCCCGCGCAAACGCCGGTAGAGGATCGGCAGCGCGATGACGGAAATCAGGAGCAGGCCGATGAAGATCGACATGACGATGCCGGGCACGTTCAGGAGGCCGAAGCCGAAGGTGACCATGCCCATGATGAGCGCGGCCAGCACCACGCCGGGGATCGTGCCGGATCCGCCGAGGATGTTGACGCCGCCGAGCACGACCATCGTCACCACTTCCAGTTCCCAGCCGAGTGCGATGGAAGGGCGCGTCGAGCCGAGGCGGGCGGTGAGGCAGATCGAGGCGATCGCGGCCATCAGGCCGGTCAGCAGGAACAGCACGAACTTCACCCGGCCGACACGGACGCCCGAAAAGAGCGCGGCCGTCTGGTTGTTGCCGATGGCGTAGACGGCGCGGCCGAAATTCGTCTTGTGCAGCACGACGCCATAGACGATCGCCAGGACCACGAAGAGGCAGAATTCGAAGGAGAACACCCACCAGACATAGCCCTGCCCGAACCAGGAGAAGCTCGCGGGATAGCCCGTAAAAGCCTGGTCGCCGAGGATGACGAAGGAGAGGCCGCGGAAGAGGCTCATCGTGCCGATCGTGACGACGATGGACGGCAGGCCGAGGCCGGTGACGAGCAGGCCGTTGAAGGCGCCGCAGACAAGGCCGGTGGCAAGCCCGATCAGGACCAGCGCGGGCGTATCGAAGCCGAGCTGCACGGCATAGCCCATCACCGTGGAGGTCAGCGCGATGATCGAGGCGACGGAGAGGTCGATCTCGCCCGAGATGATGACCAGCGCCATGGCAAAGGCGATCATCGCCTTCTCGGTGAAGTTGAACGTCGCGTCCGACAGGTTCCACGGATCGAGGAAATAGGGCGAGGCGAAGGAATTGACGAGGAAGATCGCCAGCGCCACGGCGACGAGCAGCGTCTCCCAGCTTTTCACCAGCCGGGCGCCGCGGCTTTCCAGCCTGTCGGGGATGTGGCGCGCGAGCGTCTGGGTCTCAGCCATGGGCCGCCTCCGCTTTCCTGAGGATTACCCGGCCCTTGCGCTTTTCGGCGCGGGCGTTCACGGCGACGGCGATGATGATCACCGTGCCCGAGATCGCCATCTGGGCGAAGGGCGAGATGTTGATGACGGGCAGCGCATTCTTGATGACGCCGAGGAAGAGCGCGCCGAGCACCGCACCGCCGACCGAGCCGATGCCGCCGGCGATCGAGATGCCGCCGATGACGCAGGCCGCGATGATGTCGAGCTCGAAGCCTGCGGCGATGTCGACATAGGCGACCGCATAGCGCGAGACCCAGAGATAGCCGGAAAGGCCGGCGAGCGTGCCCGACAGGCAATAGGCCAGGAACCGCGTGCGGCCGACGTCGATGCCGGTATAGACCGCTGCGTGCGGATTGCCGCCGACAGCGAAGAAGGCGCGGCCGAGCGGCGAGCGGCGCATGACCACGACCATCAGCGCGATGATGACGAGCGACAGCCAGGAAAGCAGCGGGAAGCCGAGGAACACGGTGCGCGGCAGCGCCTTGAAGGCGTCGCTCATCTGGTGCGCGTTGATCCATGCGCCGCCGGAGAGCAGGAAGATCAGGCCGCGATAGATGGTGAGCGTGCCGAGCGTGACGACGATCGGCGGGATGTCGAGCTTCCAGACGAGAAGGCCGTTGATCGAGCCGAGAACCGCGCCGAGCGCCATGACTGTCAGGAGGATGAGCGGGACCGGCAGGCCGGGCATCGCCGCATTGAGCATGGCCGCGACCATGCCCGACAGCGCGAGGTTGGCGGCCATCGACAGGTCGATGCAGCGCGTCAGGATGACGGCCATCTGGCCAAGCGCCAGGATGATCAGGATCGACGTGTCGTTGTAGACATTGGCGAGATTGCCGG
>CAMLOC010000710.1 GCA_946481465.1 uncultured Shinella sp.
ACGGGCGCGTGCAGCATGCCGACGGCTCGGTCACCGACGATTACCACCCCGGCGACGGCCACCACGACCCCGATCACGGCTCCGATCACGGCCACGACCACGCGCACGGTCACGACCATCATCACGGCCATTCCCACGGGCACAGCCATGCTCGATGACTTCTTCACCCGCGCGCTGGTCGCCGGCATCGGCGTGGCGCTGGTCGCCGGGCCGCTCGGCTGCTTCATCGTGTGGCGGCGCATGGCCTATTTCGGCGACACCATGGCGCATTCGGCGCTGCTCGGCGTCGCGCTGTCGCTGCTGATGGAATTCAACCTGCTGCTCTCCGTCTTCATCGTCGCCGCCTCCGTCTCGCTCCTCCTGCTGCTGTTGCAGCGGCGCGGCACGCTTTCCACCGACGCGCTGCTCGGCATCCTCTCCCATGCGACGCTGGCGATCGGCCTCGTCATCGTCTCCTTTATGACCTGGGTGCGCATCGACCTCGTCGGCTTCCTGTTCGGCGATATCCTCGCCGTCACGCGCGCCGACGTGGACCTCGTCTGGGGCGGCGGCATCCTCGTCACCTTCGCCATTATCTGGATGTGGCGCCCGCTGATCGCCTCGACGGTGAACCCGGAACTGGCGGAGGCGGAAGGCCTGCAGCCGGAACGCACGCGGCTCGCCTTCATGCTGCTGATGGCGCTCGTCATCGCCATCGCCATGAAGATCGTCGGCATCCTGCTGATCACCTCGCTGCTGATCATCCCGGCCGCCACAGCGCGGCGCTTTTCCACGAGCCCGGAGATCATGGCGGTGCTCGCCTCCGTCGTCGGGGCGCTTGCCGTTGTCGGCGGGCTCTTCGGTTCCTTGAAATTCGACACGCCCTCCGGTCCCTCGATCGTGGTGGCAGCACTGGCCTTGTTCATTCTAAGCCTCATCACCAGGCCGAGGACGGGCGGGGCGGAACATTCGGCGGCAAGCCAGGGAGGTCGGGCATGACCACGCAACCATTGACGCGCAACCAGGGCCTCGTCTTCGACGTGCTGACGCATTCCGAAGGCCCGCTCAGCGCCTATTCGATCCTCGACAAGCTGCGCGACAACGGGTTTCGCGCGCCGCTACAGGTCTATCGCGCGCTCGACAAGCTGCTGGAATTCGGCCTCGTGCACCGGCTCGAAAGCATCAACGCCTTCGTCGCCTGCGCCCATCCGGAGGAGGGCTGCCATGCCCACGGCATCACCGCCTTCACGATCTGCGAGACCTGCGGCAAGGTCACCGAGTTCCACGACCATGTCATCGAGGACCGGCTGAAGGGCTTTGCCAGGGACCGCAACTTCAAGACCGGCAAGACGACGATCGAGATCCGCGGCACCTGCGCGGGCTGCGCCTGAGGCGGAACGGCGCCTCAGCCGACCGGCTTCAGGCCCTTCTTGAAGCGCTGCCAGTTGCGCACGTAGTTTTCCGCCGAGCGGGTGAGGCCGGCAATGGCCGCTTCGTCCAGCGTGCGGACCGCCTTGGCCGGGGAACCGACGATCAGCGAATTGTCCGGGAAGACCTTGCCCTCCGTCACCAGCGCATTGGCGCCGACGAGGCAGTTCCGGCCGATGACGGCGCCGTTCAGCACCGTCGCGCCCATGCCGACCAGCGAATTGTCGCCGATCGTGCAGCCGTGGATGATGGCGCTGTGGCCGATCGTGCAGTCCTTGCCGATCGTCACCGGCCTGCCGGGATCGGTGTGCACGACGACGCCTTCCTGGATGTTCGAGCGCGCGCCAATGGTGATCGGCTCGTTGTCGCCGCGCAGCGTGGCGCCGAACCAGATGCCGACATCCTCGCCGATGACCACCCGGCCGATGACATTGGCATCCGGCGCCACCCAGTAGCGGTCGCCTTCCGGAAGCGTCGGCTGCGTGTCGTCGAGGGCATAGAGCGGCATGGGGTCCTCCGGCGGTTCTGATTCCCGCCGCCACTCTAGCATCCGCCCGGCCGGGCGGGGAAAGAGGCGAGGGTGGTTTTTTGACCGGCGATGGAGTATGAGCCCGGCCATGACCAATGCAGCCACATTCTACCAGCAGGCCGTGGAGACGGGGACGAAGATTTTCGCCACCGCGCCGATGATCGACTGGTCCGACCGGCACTACCGCGTCTTCACGCGGCAACTCACGCGGAACGCGCTGCTCTTCACCGAGATGATCGTCGCCGAGGCGATCCTGCGCGGCAACCGCGAGCGGCTGCTCGGCTTCGACCGGGTGGAGCATCCCGTCGCGCTCCAGCTCGGCGGCAACGATCCGGCGAAGCTCGCCGAGGCGGCGCGGATCGGCGAGGGGTTCGGCTATGCCGAGATCAACCTCAATGTCGGCTGCCCCTCGGACCGGGTGCAATCCGGCACATTCGGCGCCTGCCTGATGCGCGAGCCGCAGCTGGTGGCCGATTGCGTGGCGGCGATGAAGGCGGCGGTTTGCCTCCCCGTCACGGTCAAATGCCGCATCGGCGTCGACGACCAGGAGCCGGAGGTGGCGCTGCGCGATCTCGTCCTTCGCGTCAAGGCCGCCGGCGCGGACGCCGTCTGGGTCCATGCGCGCAAGGCCTGGCTGCAGGGGCTCTCGCCGAAAGAGAACCGGGACATCCCGCCGCTCGACTACGGCCTGGTGCGCCGGCTGAAGGCGGAGAACCCGGACCTTTTCGTCGGGCTCAACGGCGGGCTCCACAGCCTGGACCAGGCGCGCGAAGAGATGACGGGGCTGGACGGCGTCATGCTCGGACGGGCCGCCTATCAGGATAGCGGCATCCTGACGGGCGTGGACGATCTTTTTGCGCATCCGCTTCACGGGCGCGCCACGCCCTCCGGTCGCCTCTTTTCTCCG
>CAMLOC010000711.1 GCA_946481465.1 uncultured Shinella sp.
TGCAGCGGCCGGCGCGCCGCCATGGGCGAGCGCTTCCAGTTCGCGGATGAGGGCGCGGCTGCGCGCCTCGTCGACGCTGCCGCCATCGCGCGCCGCATTGGTCAGGTCCGCCAGAACGTCGGCGGACTTCAGCATGACCTTCAGGACGTCCTGGGTGGGCTCCAGCTTGTTGGATCGAACGCAATCCAGTGTCGTCTCGAACACATGGGCGAAGGAGACGAGATCGTCGAGGCCGAATGCGCCGGCACCGCCCTTGATCGAGTGCACGGCGCGGAACACGGCGTTGACCGTTTCCGGGTCGCGATCCCCGTCATTCAGCTTCAAGAGACCGGATTCCAGTTCCGCGAGCTGCTCCTCGCACTCCTGGAAGAAGATCTCCTTGATTTCGTTCATATCCATCGGGAGGAACCTCGATTTAGGCGGTTACGCGCTCGATTGCATCGATGAGTTTGGTGGGGTCGAACGGCTTGACGATCCAGCCGGTCGCCCCGGCCTGGCGGGCGCGGTTCTTCTTTTCCGCATCGCTCTCGGTCGTCAGGACGAGGATCGGGATCGCCCGGTACTTCTCGTTGCGGCGCACGCCCTCGATGAAGCCGAAGCCGTCGAGGCGCGGCATGTTGATGTCCGTGACGATGACGTCGGGATTGGCGATCTCGAGAACTTCGAGGCCCTCGACGCCGTCTTCGGCCTGGATGGTCTCGAAGCCCGCATTGTTGAGCGTCACCAGAAGCATGTTCCGGATTGTCCGGGAATCATCCACGGTCAGGACTTTTTTCTTCATTGCCTAGCCTCCTGTGCCAGCAAGTGATCAATGTTCACGCCGATAAGCTGCATTGTCTTCATGAAAGGGTCGGACACCTTGCCGAAGGTGAAGGGTTGCCCTTCCTCTTCCCAGCTCTTGGCGCCGGCCATCAGGACCTGGGCACAGAGCGCCCCGACCCGCTCGACCGCCGAAGCGTCGATGACGAGCGGATTGCCCTTGAGGCCCATGAGCTGCTGATGCAGCGCCGTCGCCTCGTTGAGGTCGAGAACGGGGGCAAGGCTTAAACTTTTCTGAGCGGCTTTCTTGCTCGCCATTATCGTTTTCCTTGTTTGAAACAGTCTCTGCGTCTCACCGAAATCGCCGCGCCGCCGTCGGGAGCGCCGGGCGGATGACTTCCTTCCGAAATCCGGCTGCGCGCCGTCGAAAACCAGTGCCGTGGCCGTCTCGCCGCCATCTCAGCCTCCAAAGCCGACGGCGCGGGCCGTCAGGAGTTCGAGGGGGAAGGCTTCGGTCTCTCCGCGCGGCGACGCCGCGAGCGGTTGCGCGGGGGCCGGCCGTGCCGGGCGGCGAAGATCACGCTGCGCGGCGACGTGGAACTCCCGGATCGTGCGGCCGAGTTCGAGAATGACCGTCTGCAGGTCGCCGCCGGCTTCGCCGATGCGGCCGGCATCCGTGGCATCCGCTTCCAGCGCGCGGCCGGCGCGGCCTATATCGGCGCTCACGCCGTCGAGGCCTTCGGCATCGACCGCGCTCTCGCGCACGATGCCCGTGATGGCCTCGTTGATGCCCTCGACCTGGCGCACGATGTTGCCGATCGCGTCCTGCGTGCGATGGACATGCTCGACGCCGGCCTCGACCTGCGCCTTGGTGCCCGTCACGAGCTGCTTGATCTCGCGCGCGGCATCCGCCGAACGCTGGGCGAGCGCGCGCACTTCCTGCGCGACGACGGCAAAGCCGCGGCCGCTGTCGCCGGCGCGGGCCGCCTCGACGCCGGCATTGAGCGCCAGAAGGTTCGTCTGGAAGGCGATCTCGTCGATCACGCCGATGATCTGGCCGATCTTCTCTGCCGAGGCCTCGATATCCGCCATGGCCGACATCGCTTCGCCAACAATGTTGCCGGAAAGCGCGACCGAGGCCTGCGTGGCGGCGGCGGCGGACTGCGTCTTGCGCGTCTCGCCGAGCGTCTGGCGCACGCGCTCGACGATGGAGCCAAGGGCGTTGGCCGTCTCGATCAGGTTGGCGGACTGCTCGGCCGAACGGGCCGAAAGCGCGCCGGCACCGGAAGCCAGCGTGCCGACGAGGCGGTCGCTCTCACTCGCCCGGTCGGCGGCGGAGGCGAGGCGCGACTGGATCTCGTCGAGCGCGCCGTTCAGCGTCTCGGCCATGTCGCGCCAGGCCTCGGGCATCTCGCCGGAAACGCGGGTGGAGAAATCGAGCTGCGACAGGCTGCGGATCGTCTCGCCGAAGACGCGGTCGAGTTCGGCGCGGTCCTCGCGGCGCTGCTCGCCGAGCGCGCGGCCATGGGCGTGGCGCAACTCGTTGAAGCGCAGCGAGACGCCGATCTCGGCGTCGACCATCGCCGTGCGCAGGAAGGCGGAGACGAGATCGGTCAGTTCCTGGCGGCGGGCTTTTCCCGCGCCGGGCAGGATGGATTTCGGCCAGTATTCCTCGATGAGGCCGGTGACGACCGTCTCCAGGACGACCGAATGGCCCGCGATGCGCCAGCGCGGATCGAGGCCCATCTGGCTTTCGCTGTCGGCGAGGACCTTGACGCGCTCGGCATAGAGGCCGTCGAACCGCGCATCGGTAAGCACGCTCCAGTGGGAGCTCTGGAGGTCGTGCAGGCGGTCGATCTGGCGCTCGCTCTGAAAGTGGCGGGCGGCGTCGGGAAAGGTCTGGAAACGCTGGAAGAGATCGCGCAGCGCCGTTTCGACATGCCGTTCGAGCGTCTGGCGGTGGCGGCGGAGCGTGTCGCCCTGGGCGCCTTCGACGCCGGCAAAGCGCAAACGGTCGCGCAGGCTGGCCGCCTGTCCCGTTCGTGCCTGTTCTGCCGGCATATCCTGCACCCGCATG
>CAMLOC010000712.1 GCA_946481465.1 uncultured Shinella sp.
ACCGTGGACCCGCTGATTAAGAGTCAGCTGCTCTACCAACTGAGCTAATCACCCACTTGACCGCTCCAGCGGTCTGACGGGGCGTATAAAGGCCTTCGCGGGGCTTGTCCATAGCCATCTCGAAAAAAGATGCATCGGCGGAGGAATTTCTTTTGCAGCGCAAAAAAACCGTCACAAACCCAGCATTCCGGAGGCGACGCGAACCGCCTCGCCGCCGATGCGCGCGCCGGCGATCGTGCCGCCCGAAACATCGAGATGCAGATGAATGAACGAGGGACGGCCCATTTCCACGCCCTGTTCGATGAGGAACGGATGGTGGCCGTCCACCAGCTTGTCGAAGAAATGGATGGCGCCGGACATGGCGGCGACCGCGGCTCCCGTCGCCGGATCCTCGGCAATGCCCATGTCGGGCGCGAACATGCGGGCATGGAACCGCGCGACGTGATTGACGCCGCCGCGGCAATAGAGATAGGCCGAGGCGAGCCGCCCCTCGGCGAAGGGCGCACAACGCTCCCACAGCGCCGGGTCGAACTCCACCGCCGCGGCGGCGGCAAGGTCGTGGACGGGGATCATCACGAAGGCGACGCCGGCGCTCCACAGGGAGGGGGCGTGGTTCTCGAAGCCGATCTGGCCGGGTTTCAGGCTGAAGGCATCGGCGAGCGCCTGGCGGTCGAACGTCGCCTCCAGCCGCACCGCCTTGCGCGGCACGTCGAATTCGGCGAAGGCCGCCTTGCGGGCGCCGAGCTTCACCGCGCAGCGCACCGGGCCGACATTCTCCTCCAGCACGCTGACGAGGTCGCGCGGGCCGGCCGCGCCGCCCTCGCCCGCCTCGGCAATCGCAATCGCGGCGCCCACCGTCGGATGCCCGGCGAAGGGCAACTCCCGCCCGGGCGTGAAGATGCGCAGGCGCGCCGTGTGCGCCGGATTTTCCGGCCTCTTCACGAAGACCGTCTCGGACAGGTTGAACTCGCCGGCAATGCGCTGCATCGTGCCGCCGTCGAGATCGTCGGCATCGAAGACGACCGCCAGCGGATTGCCGGCGAGCCGCGTGTCGGTGAAGACGTCGTAGATGGCATAGCGGCGAGGCAAGGCATTCTCCCTGTTCTGTTCCTGCCGAGGGCATTCCCCTAGAATTGCCCGAGGCATACCCTTACGGCAAGGGGAAATGGCACCCTCCGCCGCACCGGTATTTCACACATCGAGCGTCATGACGACCGGGCAATGATCGGAGGCCTTCGGCCGGTCCCAGCCGACGCGCGGATAGCGCTCCACCTCCTGGCCCGGCGGGAAGAGCGTGCGGAAGGGCTGGCCGGCGCGGATGATTTCGGGCACCCGCTCGGCGTTTCGCTCGGCAAGCGAGGGCGAAAGCCAGATATAGTCGAGCTGGCAGAGATGGCGCTCCTCCGGTCCCCGGCTGTGATAGAGCGTCCAGCGGTCGTCCACCGGCCGGCGCAGCATCGGGTTCACAGCAAAGCCGTCCGCGCTGAAAGTGTCGAGCGCGCTCACCGCCTCCTTGCGGGGAATGAAGCGGTAGCCGTTTTTCTTGTCGCCCTCGATGGCCAGCTTCTCCTGGTAGTCGTTCATGTCGCCGCAGATGGCGAAGGCCTTGCCCGCCGTGCGGCCGGCGCCGAACCGGTTCTCGATGATGCGCCGCACGGCCCGCGCCTCGGCCGTGCGCACCGGCATGGTCGACTGGCGCCCGTCCATGCCCTCCCTGCCCGGCCCCATCGACTTGAAATGCACCACATAGAGCGTCAGCGGCCGGCCGCCGATGCGAAGGTCCATTTCCAGGCAGTCGCGCTTGAAGATCCTGTCGTCCGGATTGAGCCCCTGCCCGAGATCCGACGTATGGAGATTGAAATCGCGGTAGGTGACCGCGGCATGGCTGCGGATATCGACGCATTCGATGCGCTGGCCGTCGCGCGTCTCCTCGCGCATCAGCACGGACACGTCGATGCCGCGGCTGTCATTGCCCTCGATGAGGTATTTCTGCCGGTAGCCGTTGCCGACCATGCGGAAGAGATAACCGTATTCGAACGCCTGGAGCGCCGCCATGTTGTCGGTCTCCTGCAGGCAGAGGATGTCGGCATCCGCGTCCGCGATGGCAAGCGCCGTATGCTGGCGGGTATCGTCGGTATGCGCGATGGTGCGCGCCTCCTCCAGCCGCTGGTACTCCGCCTCGTTGCGGATGTCGAAGAGGCGCAGCACGCGGTCCTGGCGAAGCTGGTTGCGAAAACCCGTGAAATCGAAACGGGTCATGAGGTTCTCGATATTGAAGGTGGCGAGGCGTAGCGACATGGCGGCTTTCAAGGTCCTTCCTGCAATGCCGGGCGAGTGTAACCGGCTGACCGGCGATGGAAAGCCGCTTTTCGCCCCGCCGCCCGCCTGCCGGAGGAATAAACCGGCTTGCCGCGCCGTTATCCAGCACGGATGATGCGCATCCGGTGGCGGGCGGAGGATCACTCATGGGGATTGTTTCCAGCACGGTACGGACACTCCTGGCCGCATGGCTCGCCGCCGTGCTGCTTCTTTCCGGCCCGCCCGCCCGCGCCGCGGAAAGCTATATCACGGCGCCCGGCGAAGCCGCCCGCGCGGCGGGGCGCATCGCCGAGGCCCTCGGTCGGACGCCGCAGGTGCACACGATCCGGATCACAGAGAAGGAGGTAAACCTCGTCGTCCAGGGCGCGGGAACCGGCACCGTGGACGAATGGCGCGTGCGGCAGGCGACCCGCCTCGTCTTCTTCGAAGCCGAGACCGTCGGCGGCCCGACGGCACGCTCCGCCCCGGCCATGGTGTCCGATCTTGCAGGCGGCCTCTTCCCGCTCGACGCGA
>CAMLOC010000713.1 GCA_946481465.1 uncultured Shinella sp.
GGGCGGTGGCGATGCAGCTCTTCTTCGGCCGCAACGGCTCGATCAACCTGCTGCTCGACGACTGGCTCGGCTTCAAGATCGACTTCATGGAGGGGTTGAACGGCGTCATCTTCGTCCAGTCGGTCCACTATTTCCCGTTCATCCTGATCAACCTCTCGGCGGCGCTGCGCAATATCGACCGTGCCATGGAGGAAGCCGCGCAGAACCTCGGCTCCTCGGGCTTCCGCCTGTTCCGGCGCATCGTCTTTCCGCTCGCCATGCCGGGCTATCTCGCCGGCGCCTCGCTCGTCTTCGTCAAGGTCTTCGACGATCTCGCCACGCCGCTTCTCCTCAACGTCAAGGACATGCTGGCGCCGCAGGCCTATCTGCGCGTCACCTCGGTCGGCCTGACGGACCCGATGGGCTACGTCATCTCCGTCATCCTCATCGTCGTCTCGATCTTCGCCATGTGGCTTTCGGCGGTCGCCATGCGCGGCAAGGACTATGCCACCACCCAGCGCGGCGGCGGCGGGCTGTCGCGGCGCAAGCTCGGCCTTTGGGAAAGCGTCCTCGCCTACGGCGTCGTCGGCCTCATCCTCCTGCTCGTGCTCTCGCCGCATATCGGCCTGCTCATGCTGTCCTTCGCCACGGTCTGGTCCTTCAGCCCGCTGCCGGATGCCGTGACGCTGGCGCATTACGGCCGGGTCTTCGGCGAAAGCTCGCTCTACATCAAGAATACGCTGATCTACGCGACACTCGCCGGCCTCATCGACGTAGTCGTCGGCGGCGCCATCGCCTACCTCGTGCTGCGCACCAAGATCGTCGGCCGCCGCTGGCTCGACTGGGCGGCGACCTCGGCGCTCGCCATTCCGGGCGTCGTGCTCGGCATCGGCTACCTGCGCACCTTCTACGGCGTTTCGCTGCCGGACGGCACGCCGCTCGCAACGCTCTGGATCATGGTCGTGCTGGCGCTCGCCATCCGCCGGCTGCCCTATGCGCTGCGCGCCTGCTACGCGGCGCTGCAGCAGGTGTCGGAATCGCTGGAGGAAGCGGCGGAAAACCTCGGCGCGACCAAGCAGCGGACCATCCGTCGCATCGTGCTGCCGCTGATGACGGGCGGGCTTCTCGCCGGCTTCGTCACCAGCTTCTCGACCGCCGCCGTCGAGCTTTCCGCGACGCTGATGCTCATCCAGAGCAACTCCGACGCACCGCTCGCCTACGGCCTCTATGTCTTCATGCAGTCGCCGGCCGGTCGCGGCCCCGGCGCTGCGCTCGGCGTCATCGCGGTCGTCATGGTCGCGCTGTGCACGCTCTTGTCCCACTACGTCATCGAGCGCCGCCAGAAGGCGCTCGGCATCGGCAAATGATCCGGGAGGAACGGACTATGACCATCGACATCGACAAGGCCGCCCTCGCGGAAAGCCCCGCCAAGGCGATCAGCATCCGGGACGTGAACCTCTATTACGGTTCGCTGCATGTGCTGAAGGACATCAATCTCGACATCCGGCCCGGCGAGTTCTTCGCCTTCCTCGGCCCGTCCGGCTGCGGGAAGACGACGCTGTTGCGCCTCATTGCCGGCTTCAACCAGGCCCAGAGCGGTGCGGTCGTCGTCGGCGGCGAGGACGTGCTCGACATGCCGCCGTGGAAGCGCGACATCGGCATGGTGTTCCAGTCCTACGCGCTCTGGCCGCACATGACCGTGGCGCGCAACGTCGCCTTCGGCCTGGAGGAACGGCGCCTGCCGCGCGCGGCGGTGGAAAAGCGGGTCGCCGCAGCCCTTGCGCTGGTGGGGCTCTCCCATCTCGCCGACCGCCGGCCCTCGCAGCTTTCCGGCGGCCAGCAGCAGCGCGTGGCGCTTGCCCGCACCATCGCCATAGAACCGAAGGTGCTGCTGCTCGACGAACCGCTGTCGAACCTCGACGCGAAGATGCGCGTGGACGTGCGCCGGGAACTGCGCGAGTTGCAGCAGCGCCTGAAGCTCACCACCATCTTCGTCACCCATGACCAGGAGGAGGCGAACACGGTCTGCGACCGCATCGCCGTGTTCAACGAGGGCAGCATCCAGCAGGTCGGCACGCCGATGCACCTCTACGAGAAGCCGGCCAATCTCTTCGTCGCCAATTTCCTCGGTACGGCCAATATTCTGGAGGGCAGCGTGAAAGGGGAGGGCGCAGCGCGCAGCTTCGAAGTCGCCGGCGGCGGCAGCATTCCCGTGCCGGCGGGCTCCGAGGTCCCGGCCGGTGCCAGGCTCGTCTTCCGGCCGCAATATGCGACGATCGGCACGGTCGGGACCGATGCCGTGCCGCTTTCCGGCACCATCGCCCACCGGGAATTCCTCGGGGCGACGGTGCGCTACGGCGTGGAGGTGGGCAAGGCGACGGTGCTGGTCGACGCGCCCTTCCATTCCGGCGACGGCCTGCTTGCCCCCGGCAGCCAGACCGTGCTCGGCATCAAGCCGGCCTCGGCGCTGTGGCTTGCCGATTGATCCGCCTACCTTCGCCGCTCCGGCGGCGAAGCCCCCTCCATGTAAAGGCTTCCATATCCATGACTGAAACCCTGCCCAGCCTCCTCGTCATCCGCCACGGGGAGACCCAATGGAACGTCGCCGGCCGCCTGCAAGGCCGCCGCGATACGCCGCTGACCGCCAATGGCGTGCGGCAGGCGCAGGCCGTGGCCGTGCGGCTCTCGGAAACCGTTGCGGACCTGCAGGATGCGGCCTTCTGGGTCAGCCCTCTCGGCCGCGCTCGGCAGACGGCCTCCATCCTCGCCGATCTCTGGGCGCTGCCCTTCGACCGCTTCGCCGAGGAGCCGCCGATCTCCCCCGGCAGCCCGAGCTTCACCGACG
>CAMLOC010000714.1 GCA_946481465.1 uncultured Shinella sp.
AGAGAGTCCAGCCGTTCTTGGCGAGACGGTCGATCTGGCGCTTGAGGATCACGCGCGAGTCGTAGTCGTAGGGCTTGCCCTCGACATGGCCGTCGCAAATGATGCGCGCGTAGCCGGGCTGCCAGGGCACGAGGCTCAGTGTGCCGAGCTCGCCCACCGCCATGTAGTCCGGGCCGTTGGGCTCGATGCCCATGCCCCAGATGGCGCCGCCGGCGAAACCGGCACCGTTTTTGAGGATATCCTCGAGGTGGTCCGCCGGCACGGACTTGACCTTGGCCACCCCGTGAATGTCGACGAACTGCGCCAGGACATACCTGACATCATTGTCCTTCAGAAACTTCTTTGCTTCAGCCAACGTTTTCATACGCATCTCCCTAGAAAGTAATACCGCCAGTTGGGGCGTAGACCCGCCCTAGAGCATTTCCTTGTAGTGACAGGAAAGCCCAACCGCACCGCCTCCCACCTCTTCCGCGATTTCCAATAGCGTTTCCCAGAGGTACGGGCCGTATGTGCCGTCGCACCAGAGGCGGTATACATCCTCGCCGTTGAATTTCTGCCTCAGAACGGTGACCGAAATCCCGGCCATCTGCGTCATCACCACCTTGCCGTAGGGCAGCGCCCCGTCGCGCAGGTCGATCGCGCAGATTTCCGAAAAGAGTTCCTGCACATGGCTGCCGCTCAACAGCAAAGCAGTATCGTTGCGCTGGATTCTGTACACGCCGTAGGCCTCGGGCATCACGGCCCCGTCCAGCGACGCGCATGCCTTGCCTTCGAGCTGGTCCTCCACCAGGAACTCGCTGTTGCCGAGCCGCAGCACCAGCGATTCGCCCTGCTGTAACCACGCGTTGGGTTCGGACGGAATCTCGACCTTCTGCTCGTTGAGCCACTGGACGACGTTGCGGCCCTTGACCCCGAAGCGGGAGAAGCAGCTCACGTCGCAGATGCCGAGGTTGACCTTGCGCTTGTGCTCGATCTCGGCGCTCGCGAATTCGAGCGGGATCTCCATGCCGTGCACCACCGTCATCTTCGGCGCGAGGTGCTGTTGCGCGTACGCAACCGGGCTTTGCCGTGTAACCGCGCTCATGCCTGGTCTCCTTTGCTGCTCTTGATAAACGGCGTCTTCACGACCGTGGCCTTCACCATGGCGCCTCCGTCCGTGCGGATCTGGAAGCGGGAACCCGGCGCGACGCTGGCGGGATCGACATAGGCGAAGCCGATGACGCGCCCGACCGAGCGGCTGAAGGCGATGCTGGTGACACGGCCCTTGATCTGCCCCGCTTCGTCGATGACGAGATTGCATTCCTGCGGCATCTCGCCGTTGAAACCTTCGTCCAGCACGTAGGGAACGAGGCGCTTGGTGACGCTGCGCTTGGCGATGATCTTGAGGCTGCGCTGGCCGACGAAGAACGGCTTGCCCATGCGCAGCGCCCATTCCGCGCCGATCTCGAACGGATTGGTGAGGCCGTCCGTGTCATGGCTGACCAGGTGATTGCCCATTTCCAGCCGCAGCAGGCGCTGCGCATCCGTGCCGAAGGGACGCAAGCCCTCTTCCAGCCCCGCTTCCATCAGGGCTTCCCAGACCGCACGCGACTGGGCGGCGGGCACGTGGATCTCGAACGCCTCGTCGGCGACGAAATTCACCCGGAGGATGCGTGCCTGAACGCCGGCCACCTTGCCTTCGCGGAAGTGCGATGCCGGGAACGCCTTCGCGGAAACATCGACCGAGGCGACCTTGGCGAGGATATTGCGGGCACTGGGGCCGGCCAGGTTCATCGCGGCATAGGCGCCGGTGACGTTGATGAGGAACACGTTGAGCTGCCACTTCTGCAGCCAGCGCTGCATCTCGCGGTAGACCGCGGCCGCATTCGCGGTATTGGTGGAGACATAGAACTTGTCGTCGGCAAGCCGCGCGACCACGCCGTCATCGACCACCACGCCGGCTTCGTCGAGCAGCAGCGCGAAGCGGATCTCGCCCACCTTCTGGCTGCCGTAGCTGCCGGTATAGAAGCGCTCGAGGAAGTGGGACGCGTCGGGCCCGCACACCTCGATCTTGCCCAGCGTGCTGGAGTCGATCATGCCGGCCGCGGTACGCACCGTCATGACCTCGTCCTGCACGACATCCTGCGCGGACAGGCCCGGCTTGGCGTAATACGCGGGACGCACCCACACGCCGCCTTCGCTGAAAACGGCGCCTGCGGCCTCGTGCCAGCCGTGCAGCGCGGTCAGGCGATGCGGATGGAAGCTGCGGCCGCCGAGGTGCCCGATCGGCGTCGGATGGAAGAAGGGACGCGCCGTCGTGGTGCCGATCTTGTCGACCGGGACGCCGCGGATGCGCGCGAGGATGCGGATCGCATTCATGTTGGAATGCTTGCCCTGGCTCGGGCCCATCCCCACGGTGGTGAAGCGCTTCATGAGCTCGATGTTGTCGAAGCCTTCCTTCGCCGCGTTGATGAAGTCCTTGACCTGCAGGTCTTCGTCGAAGTCGACGAAGTTCTTCGCATCGGGATGCGGCACGACCGGATAGGGATGGCTCGGGGAAGCGTCCGCATGCGCCGGCACTTCGATCGCCGGCCCTTGCATGCCGAGATGGTTCAGCACATCGGACACGGCACGCGCGCCGTCATGCATGCGGTCTTCCAGCCCGTAGACCCCGTTCACCTTGCCAGCGGCGAATACGCCCTTGGGCAGGCGGGCCGGGACGAACTGGTGCAAGGCGGTTTCATAACGCATCGCAGTACCGGCCTGATACAGCAGCGCGGCCGCCGGGGCCCAGCCCGCGCTCATGGCGACGCCATCGCACTCGATGGTTTCGGCAGT
>CAMLOC010000715.1 GCA_946481465.1 uncultured Shinella sp.
ACGGCATCCTGCCCTGGGCCTACCAGCACAATGTCGCGCTCGTCTTCGACGAATACGATGCCGGCCGTCCGGACGTGATGTTCGTCATCCAGCGCGTGCTCGAATCCGCCGGCCGCCTGACGCTGCTCGACCAGAGCCGCGTCATCCGCCCGCACCCCGCCTTCCGCCTGTTCGCGACCGCCAACACGGTCGGCCTCGGCGACACGACGGGCCTCTATCACGGCACGCAGCAGATCAACCAGGCGCAGATGGACCGCTGGTCGATCGTCACCACGCTGAACTACCTGCCGCACGACCACGAAGTCAGCATCGTCGCCGCCAAGGTAAAGCGCCTTGCCGCCGGCAAGGACGGGCGCGACACGATCTCGCGCATGGTCCGCGTCGCCGATCTCACGCGCGCCGCCTTCATCAACGGCGACCTCTCCACCGTGATGAGCCCGCGCACCGTCATCACCTGGGGTGAAAACGCCGAGATCTTCGGCGATCTCGCCTTCGCCTTCCGCGTCACCTTCCTCAACAAGTGCGACGAGCTGGAACGCACGCTGGTCGCCGAACTCTACCAGCGCGCCTTCGGCGTGGAGCTGAAGGAAAGCGCCGCCAATATCGTGCTGGAGGCGACGGCCTGAGGCCCGGGAAAAGCGCATGGCAGCTCGCGGAGACAATTCGAAGCCGAGGCCCGGCGGCGTGGTCGACATGGAGCCGTTCCGCCGCGCGGTGACGGGCTGCGTTCGCGCCGTCGCCGGCGATGCGGAGGTGGAGGTCTCCTTCGCCAACGAGCGCCCCGGCATGACCGGCGAACGCATCCGCCTGCCGGAGCTGACGAAACGCCCCTCGCCCACCGAAGTCGCGATCACCCGCGGCCTCGGCGATTCGATGGCGCTGCGCAAGGCGTGTCACGACGCGCGCATCCACGCGACCATGTCGCCGCAGGGGGCTGACGCCCGCGCGATCTTCGACGCCGTCGAGCAGGCCCGCGTCGAGGCCATCGGCTCCAACCGCATGCCGGGCATGGCGCAGAACCTCACCACCATGCTGACGGAGAAATACGCCAAGGCGAATTTCGGCGCGATCACCCGCCAGGCCGATGCGCCGCTCGAAGAGGCCGTCGCGCTCATCGTGCGCGAGAAGCTGACGGGCCAGGCCCCGCCGGCCTCCGCAGGCAAGGTGCTGGACCTCTGGCGCGACTTCATCACCGACAAAGCCAGCCGTGACATGGAGGGCCTCACCGCCGCCATCAACGACCAGCAGGCCTTCTCGCGCGTCGTGCGCAACATGCTCGCCTCGATGAACGTCGCCGAACAGTATGGCGAGGACGAAACCGAGCCGGACGATTCGGAGACGCCCGAGGACGAGGACCAACCGCGCAGCGACGAGCAGGAAGACAACGAAAGCCAGGAGGACGCCGGCGACGACGCTGCGCCCGCCGACGAGAACGAGACGTCCGACGAGCAGATGGACGAAGGCGAGATGGACGGCGCGGAAATCTCCGACGACGATCTCGTCGATGACGACGGCGACGACAGCGAGACGCCCGGCGAGGTCCGCCGCCCGAACCATCCGTTCAGCGATTTCAACGAGAAGGTCGACTATACGGTCTTCACCGAGGAATTCGACGAGATGATCACGGCGGAGGAGCTGTGCGACGAGGCGGAACTCGACCGCCTGCGCGCCTTCCTCGACAAGCAGCTCGCCCATCTTCAGGGCGCCGTCGGGCGCCTCGCCAACCGCCTGCAACGTCGCCTGATGGCGCAGCAGAACCGCGCCTGGGAATTCGACCTCGAAGAGGGCTATCTCGACAGCGCCCGCCTGCAGCGCATCATCATCGATCCGATGCAGCCGCTCTCCTTCAAGCGCGAGAAGGACACGACCTTCCGCGACACGGTGGTGACGCTCCTCATCGACAATTCCGGCTCCATGCGCGGCCGGCCGATCACCGTCGCCGCCACCTGCGCCGATATCCTGGCGCGCACGCTGGAGCGCTGCGGCGTGAAGGTCGAGATCCTCGGCTTCACCACCAAGGCCTGGAAGGGCGGCCAGTCGCGCGAAAAGTGGCTCGGCAGCGGCAAGCCGCAATCGCCCGGCCGCCTCAACGACCTGCGCCACATCGTCTACAAGGCCGCCGACGCGCCGTGGCGCCGCGCAAGGCGCAATCTCGGCCTGATGATGCGCGAGGGCCTGCTCAAGGAAAACATCGACGGCGAGGCGCTGATCTGGGCGCACAACCGGCTTCTGGCCCGCCCCGAGCAGCGCCGCATCCTGATGATGATCTCGGACGGTGCGCCGGTCGACGATTCGACGCTCTCGGTGAACCCCGGCAACTACCTGGAGCGGCACCTGCGCGCCGTCATCGAGCAGATCGAGACGAAATCGCCGGTCGAGCTTCTCGCCATCGGCATCGGCCATGACGTAACGCGCTACTATCGCCGCGCCGTGACCATCGTCGATGCGGATGAACTGGCCGGCGCCATGACGGAACAGCTTGCCTCGCTCTTCGCCGACGAGGCCGCCAGCGGACGCACCGCCGGTCGCCGCCGTGCCGGCTGAGCCGGCGCCACGCCAGCGCATCGCAGGCTTTTTGCGGGGCCTGCCTCTTGTCGCCCTCGGCCTTTGCCTGGCGCTCTCGGGGCCAGCGACCGCGGAGAGCGTCGCGCTCCCCGTCACGAGCCGCGCCATCACGCAGTTCACCTTCGGCGCCGAGCAACGCATCTTCGGCAAACTCGAATTCCTCGGCGGCATCAGCTATTCGTCCAGCAATCCGCTCCTCGGCGCGGTATCGGCGATCCGTTTCCGCGCGGACGGAAAGGATTTCGTCGCC
>CAMLOC010000716.1 GCA_946481465.1 uncultured Shinella sp.
CGGGCCGGCTTCTACGGCATCGCTGGCTGGCACACCAGAGGCCATCTGGTCCGTGCCCTACTCGAGGGCGTCGCGTTCGGCCACCGCCAGCATGTCGAGACGATCCGCAAGGCCGGCGCGACGTTCGAGGAGGCGGTCCTTTCCGGCGGCGGCTCGCGCAGCAGGCTCTGGCCGCAGATCTTCGCCGATGTGCTGGGCGTTCCCGTCTCCGTCGCCGCCTCGCGGGAAACCGGCGCGCTCGGCGCGGCCATCGCGGCGGGAACCGGCGTGGGCCTCTTTGCCGATTTCACGCAAGGGGCCGATGCCATGGTGCAGGTCGAGCGGCACTACAAGCCGAACGGCGCGCTTGCCGCCCATTACGACCGGCGCTACGCCCTCTACAACGACATTGCCGAGGCCATGGCGCCGCTCTGGCGGCGGCTGTCGGCATCGCAAACCATGGCAACGGGAGTTGCGGCGTGAACATGCATGTCAACGAGACGCCGGTGGACGAGGGCACCTACGATTTCATCGTCGTCGGTGCCGGCTCGGCCGGCTGCGTCCTGGCCAACCGGCTGTCGGCCGATCCGAGGAACCGGGTGCTTCTCATCGAAGCGGGCGGCTCGGACCGCTATCACTGGGTCCATGTGCCGATCGGCTATCTCTACTGCATGGGCAATCCACGCACCGACTGGATGATGAAGACGGCGGCGGAAGCCGGTCTCAATGGCCGCGCGCTCAACTATCCCCGGGGAAAGCTGCTCGGCGGCTGCTCCTCGATCAACGGCATGATCTACATGCGCGGCCAGGCGGCCGACTATGACGGCTGGCGGCAGGCAGGCAATGCCGGCTGGGGCTGGGACGACGTGCTGCCCTGGTTCCTGAAGTCGGAGGACAATTACCGTGGAAAATCCGCCCTGCACGGGGCGGGTGGCGAATGGCGCGTCGAGCGCCAGCGGCTCTCCTGGCCGATCCTCGACGCCTTCCGCGATGCGGCCGAGGAACTCGGCATCCCGAAGACGGAGGATTTCAACGACGGCGACAACGAGGGCTCCGGCTATTTCGAGGTCAACCAGCGCGGCGGCCTGCGCTGGAACACCACGAAGGCCTTCCTGCGGCCGGCCATGAAGCGGCCGAACCTGCGGGTCCTGACCGGGGCGGAAACGGAACGGCTGGAATTCGACGGCAGGACGGTGACCGGCGTGCGTTTTCGCCTGCGCGGCCGGACCTGCCTTGCCCGCGCCACGCGCGAGGTGGTGCTGTCGGCCGGCGCGATCAACTCCCCGAAGATCCTGGAACTGTCGGGCATAGGCCGGCCGGACCTGCTTTCCGACCTCGGCATTCCCGTTCACCATGAACTGAGGGGCGTCGGCGAGAACCTGCAGGACCACCTGCAGATCCGCACTGTCTTCCGGATCGAGGGCGCGCGCACGCTGAACCAGCTCTACCACAACCTCTTCAGCCGGGCCGGCATGGGGCTGCGATATGCGTTCTCCCGCTCCGGCCCGCTCTCCATGGCGCCGAGCCAGCTCGGCATCTTTGCCCGAAGCGATCCGGCGGTCGCCACGGCCGATCTCGAATATCACGTCCAGCCGCTCAGCACCGACCGGCTGGGCGAGCCCCTGCACCGCTACCCCGCCGTCACCGTCTCGGTGTGCAATCTCAGGCCCGAAAGCCGCGGCACGGTGCATGTGACGACCCGCGATCTCGCCAAGGCGCCGGAAATCCGTCCGAACTACCTCTCGACGGCCGGCGACCGGCTGCTTGCGGCGAAATCCATCCGCCACGCCCGCAGCCTCATGCAGACCAGGGCCATCGCGCCCTTCCGCCCGCAGGAAATGCTGCCCGGCAAGGAATATGACAGCGACGAGGAATTGATCCGCCGCGCCGGCGACATCGCCACGACGATCTTCCACCCCGTCGGCACCTGCAAGATGGGCAGCGACCCGATGGCCGTGGTCGATACGAAGCTCCGTGTCCACGGCCTCGACCGGTTGCGCGTCGTCGACGCCTCGATCATGCCGACCATCGTCTCCGGCAACACCAACTCGCCGGTCATCATGATCGCGGAGAAGGCGGCGGAGGCGATCCTGACGCAGTGATGATGGCATGCCATCTATTGCCATCTTGATGGCAGCGGTGAGGAGAACTATATTCCCTCGAAGGAGGCCCCATGGCAGAACCGCAGCTTTCCGTCCGCAGCGCCCGCGCCCGCGATCTCGCCCACCGCCTCGCGCGGCGGGAAAACCGCACGATCGCCGATATCGTCGAGCGGGCGCTGGAGGCCTATGCGGTGCGGGAGGCCGGCGGCGAGCCGGCGGCCCGCTTCTACCGGCGGCTCGCTGCCGATTTCGGCGCGGAGGTCGACCTGGAAGCCGCGATCCGTGAACACCGCACGCCCCACGGGGGCCTTGACCTGTGATCTTCCTCGACACGAATGTGGTGTCGGAGACGCTGAAGAAGGTGCCGGCGGAAAGCGTGCTCGCCTGGCTCATACGGTTCGATGCCGAACTGGCGCTGCCGACGGTGACGATCGCCGAGATCGCTTTCGGCATCCAGAAGATCAGGCCGGACGAGCGGGCGGACCGGCTGGAGCAGGGCCTCGCCGAATGGCGCCGCCGCTTTGCCGGGCGGATCTTCGGCCTGACGGAGGCGGCGGCCCTAGCCTATGGCGAGATCATGGGGCAGGCCGTGCGGGAAGGTCGCCCGATGACGGCGCCCGACGGCATGATCGCCGCGATCGCCCGCGTCAACGGCGGCCGGCTTGCGACACGCAACCTCCGGGATTTTGCCGGTGCCGGCGTCGACCTCGTCGATCCCTGGGCGTTCTAG
>CAMLOC010000717.1 GCA_946481465.1 uncultured Shinella sp.
CCAGCAGCAGCGCGTGGCGCTCGCCCGCATGCTGGCGGTCAATCCCGGCGTGCTGCTTCTCGACGAGCCGCTGTCCAACCTCGATGCGCGCCTCAGGCTGGAAATGCGCGCCGAGCTGAAGCGCATCCACGCCGCCTTCGGCACCACCATCGTCTTCGTCACGCACGACCAGTGGGAGGCGATGACGCTCGCCACCTCCATCGCCGTCATGAACGAGGGCCGGCTGCAGCAGCTCGGCACGCCCAACGACATCTACGACCGGCCGGCCAACCGCTTCGTCGCCGAATTCGTCGGCAGCCCGCCGATCAACATTCTCGAAACCGCGACCGGCCATGCGCTGGATCGCGCCGCATCGCATTGGCTCGCCGGTCGGCTCGGCGAGAGCGCGGGGGTCGGCTCGGTGGGCTTTCGGCCCGAGGCCCTGCAGATCGCGCGCTCGGAGGCTGCCGTTCCCGGCGACAGCTTCCGCCATGCGGCCGAGGTCACCGGCATCCTGCCGACCGGCGGCAGCTGGATCATCGAGCTGAAGGTCGACGGCAGGGCCCTTTTCGCCACCACCACCGAATGCCCGGTGCTGAAGGGCGGCGAGCGGGTCTTCGTCCATGCCCGGCCGACGGCCATGCATGTCTTCGACGCGGCGGGCCTCAGGCTTGCCGGCGCCGACGACACGCTGGCGCAGGCCGCCTGAACCGAAACGGAAACTGAAACCCGCGCCATCCGATGGGAAGAGACGGATGGGGCGAAGCTGGAGGAGGAGAGCATGCGGAAATACGGTTTACTGGCAGGTGTCGCGCTGGCGCTGTGCATGGCCGGCGGGGCGCTCGCCGAGGATTTCAACCTCGACGCCCTCGTCGAGGCGGCGAAGAAGGAGCCGCCGCTGACGGTCTATGACAGCACCGGCAAGATCGTCGACATGGTCGAGGCGTTCAACGCCAAATACGGGCTGAAGGCGGAGGGCTCGAAATCCAAGGCGACCGCCCAGCTCGAAACGATCATCCGCGAATCCCAGTCGGGCAATATCCAGACGGACGTGTCCTTCATCTCCGATCCCTCGGCGGTGGTCGGCCAGTTGATGCCCGCCGGCTTCGTGGAGAACTGGGTGCCGCCGGACCTTGCCAAGGACATCTCGCCCGAGGCGCACAACCCGCTGCTGATCGTGTCGGGCCCGAACATCCTCGCCTACAACACCAAGCTCTACGACAAATGCCCGATCACCAATATCTGGCAGCTCACGGAGGCGGAGTGGAAGGGCAAGGTCGCCATGCAGGACCCGCTCGGCAAGCCGTCCTACACCGACTGGTTCAACCAGATGCGCAGCCGCATCGACGACAAGATCGCCGCCGCCTACGAGAAGCAGTACGGCAAGAAGCTGGAAAGCGACCTCGGCAGCGCGACGGAGGCCTTCGTGGCGGCGCTTGCCGCCAACGGCCCGCTGCTGACGGATTCGGATTCCGCCGCCGCCGAGGCCGTTGCCGCGCCCGGCCAGAGCGAGCCCTTCGTCGGCCTCGTCGCCTCGGCCAAGTTCCGCGACAATGCGGGCAAGGGCTTCTCGCTCGGCCTTTGCGCCGGGGTGGATCCGATCATCGGCTTCTCCAACCCGACGGTCGGCGTCATCGTCAAGGGCTCGGACAGCCCGAACACGGCAAAGCTCTTCGTCCACTATGCCATGACGGCCGAGGGCATCGCGCCGCAGGCCGAGGACGGCAAGCTGTCCAGCAACCGCACGGTCGGCCTGCCGGCCGACGAGCCGTCGGGCATCGGCAAGCATCTCGACACCTTGCTGAACTACGACCCGGCGACGGGCCTCGAAGACTGGGACAGCCGGCAGGACTGGCAGGATTTCTGGCGCGTCCACTACAAGCGCTGAGCGAAAGACGGGCGGGCCGTTCCCCGGCCCGCCTGCCGCCCTTGCGGCGGGAATGACGGATTGAAAATGACGAACAGGGCAGGAAAGACAGGGCACATGAGCATTGACGACGGGGCGATCGATCGCCGGGAGGCTTTCCTGCACGATCTGGTCCGCGAGGCGGCGGAGCTTGCCCGCGCCGGCTTTGCCCGGCAGGCGGGCCAGGCGGTCAGCATGAAGGGCCCGCAGGACTACCTGACGGAGACCGACGGGCAGGTGGAGGACCATCTTCGCGCCCGGATATCGGAGGCTTTCCCCGAGGACGGCTTCCTCGGCGAGGAGAGCGGCGGCGAGCCGGGCCGGCAGGCCTGGGTGGTCGACCCCATCGACGGCACGGCCAATTTCGCCCGGGCGATCCCGCATTTCTGCGTCGCCATCGCCTTCATCGCCAACGGCGAGGTGCAGCTCGGCGCCATCGTCAACCCGGTGCTGGACGAGGTCCATTTCGCCCGCCTCGGCCGCGGGGCGCGCCGCAACGGCACGCCGATCCGCGTTGCCGCCACGACCGACATTGCCGCCACCTCCTTCGAGATGGGCTGGTCGAACCGCCGGCCGCTCGCCCGCTATATCGGCGCGCTCAACGCGCTGTTCGAGGCGGGCAGCAATGTGCGGCGCGGCGCCTGCGGGGCGCTGGGGCTCGCCTATGTTGCGGACGGGCGCAGCGACGGCTATGCGGAGCTGCACATGAATTCCTGGGATTGCCTTGCCGGCCTCCTCCTCGTGCGCGAGGCGGGCGGGGTGACGGGGCCGTTCCTGTCGCTCGGCGGGCTGACCGCCGGCGCGGCGGTGCTGGCCGCCGCCCCGGGCGTCGCCGCCATCCTGTCGGAGGCGACGGGCATTCCCCTTCTGACCGGGCCGGACCTGCTGGCCGCGGCGGAAGAAGAGCATCGGAGAACCGCATG
>CAMLOC010000718.1 GCA_946481465.1 uncultured Shinella sp.
GGGGAGATTGGATGGAGTGACGCTCCGCCCATCTCCGGCGTTGCTGATTGAGTGGGGTTCTGGACCTCCTGCCGATCTCCCCCCGTGTGGGGGAGATGGCCGGCAGGCCAGAAGGGGGTGACGCAACGCGCAACCTCACCCTTTCGCTCACTCTTCCGTCGCCGAACACTCATAGAGCGAAGCCCCTGTCTGCGCGTCCACGCCGGCGAGGCTGACGTCGTAGCCCCAGAGCCGGCGGACATGGGCAAGGGTCGCGTCGCGGTCGCCCTCGTTCAGGAGGATGCCGCTCTTGACCCGGTGGCGCAGCCGGAGCTGGCGGTCGCCGAGGAGGTCGACGTCGACCACCTGGATATCCGGCCGGTTGACGCCGGGATCGTAATTGCGGGCGAGCGCGGCGCGCACGGCGGAATAGCCCCGCTCGTCATGGATGGAGGCGACCTCGCAGAACCGTTCGTCGGCACGGTCGGTGAGGTGGAACAGGCGGAAGCGGCGCATCAGCGTCGGGCTCAGATATTGCAGGATGAAGGATTCGTCGCGGTGGTTCTCCCAGGCGTCGAGCAGCGTTGCCCGCCAGTCGCCGTTGCCGGCGATGGTGGGGAACCAGTCCCGGTCCTCGTCCGTCGGCCGGGTGCAGATGCGCTCGATATCCTGCATCATCGCAAAGCCGAGCGCATAGGGATTGAGGCCCGAAAAGCGCGGATCGTCGAAATCCGGCTGGAACACCACATTGGCGTGGCTCGCCAGAAGCTCCAGCATGGCGCCCTCGCTCATCCGGCCCTGGTCGAACAGCCGGTTGATGATGGCATAGTGCACGAAGGTGGCGCAGCCCTCGTTCATCACCTTGGTCTGGCCCTGCGGATAGAAATACTGCGCGATGACGCGCACGATGCGCAGGATCTCGCGCTGCCAGGGTTCCAGGATCAGGCTGTGCTTCTCCAGGAAGTAGAGCAGGTTCTCCTCCGGCAGGTTCAGCGCCTGCTTGCGCTCCAGCGCCTCCTGCTCGGCCGCCTCGATGCCGGCATTGCCGGTGGCCGTCGGCAGGGTGCGCCACAGGTCGCTATAGGTCTGCTCCTCGTATTCCAGCCGCTCGCGCGCCCGCTCCGTCACCTTTTCCGAGGACAGCCGCGGCGGGCGGCGATAGTGGAAGACGCCCTGGTCCATCAGGGCATGGGCGGCGTCGAGGATCTCCTCCACCGCCGCAGGCCCATGCCGCTCCTCGCATTTGGCGACGTATTTCTTGGCGAAATCCATGTAGCCGAGGATGGCGCTGGCATCCGTCCACTGGCGGAACAGGTAGTTGTTCTTGAAGAAATGGTTGTGGCCGAAGGCGGCATGGGCGGTGACGAGCGCCTGCATCGGCATGGTGTTCTCTTCCATGAGATAGGTGATGCAGGGATTGGAATTGATGACGAGTTCGTAGGCGAGCCCGCGATAGCCCTTGCGGTAGAGGTGGCTTTCGAAGACGAAGCGCTTGCCGAAGGACCAGTGCTGGTACATCAGCGGCATGCCGACCGAGGAATAGGCGTCCAGCATCTGCTCGGAGGAGATGACCTCGATCTGGTTCGGGTAGACGTCGAGCCCCATCTCGCCGATCGCGATGGCCTCGATCGCGTCATAGGCGTGCGACAGGGTCGCGAAATTCCATTCGGAGCCTTCGAACAAAAGGGGAGAGGCCGGTCGTTTCGCCATCCGCCCGCCCCCTCAGCCGCGCGCGGAACGGGGTTGGTGCCGGGCGAAGAGCTTGCGGAAGACGGGGTAGATATCGGCGGGCCGGGAGATGCGCGTCATCTGGAAATTCCCCACCGCCCCGTCGACGGTACGATAGGCGCGCCACAGCGAGGTGCCGTTGTCCGTCGTGCCGAAGATATCGCTTTCGCGCTCGTCGATGATCTCGACATAGGCGTAGTACTGGCAGAGCTTCATCAGCTCGTCGCGCAACAGCGTGGCGCAGCGCTCGGAATCGCCGTTGGCATTGTCGCCGTCGGAGGCCTGCGCGGCGTAGATGTTCCAGATATTGGAGGGATAGCGGTCCATGATGATGCGCTGCATCTCCTCCAGCGCGGTCGATACGACCGTGCCCCCGCTCTGCTTGCTGAAGAAGAAGGTCTCCTCGTCCACCTCGTGCGCCTCGTCCGTGTGGCGGATGAAGACGATGTCGATGCGCTCGTAGCGGCGCTTGAGGAAGAGGTGCAAGAGCACGAAGAAGCGTTTCGCCAGGTCCTTTTCGCGCTCGCCCATCGAGGCGGAGACGTCCATCAGGCAGAACATCACCGCGCTCGCATTGGGCAGCGGCTGGCGCTCGTAGCGATTGAACCGCACGTCGACGGGATCGACATAGGCGATGCGCCGGCGCCGGCGTTCCAGCACCTCCAGCTCCTGGCGAAGCTGCGCGAGCCGGTTGCGCTGCGAAAGCGACAGCCGCTCCTCGCCTTCCAGCGCGGCGATCTCGTCGGCAAGCACCCGGCATTCCCGCTCGCTCGGGCGGCGCAGCGCCATGCGGCGCCCGAAGCTGTTGCGCATGGTGCGCCCGACATTGATGTTGGTGGGGGTGCCCGATGTCGTCAGCCCGGCGCGATGCGGCTTGTAGGTGACGGTCTCGCGCAGGTTGAGCTTGACGAGGTCGGGAAGCTCGAGGTCCTCGAAGAAGAGGTCCAGCACCTCCTCGCGCGACAGGATGAAGAGGAAATCGTCCGCCGCCTCGCCGCGCCCCGGGCCGCGGCCGTTGCCCCCGCCGCCGGCGCCCGTCTCGGGCTTGCGGATCCGGTCGCCGGGCGAGAAGGTCTGGTTGCCGGGCAGCACATGG
>CAMLOC010000719.1 GCA_946481465.1 uncultured Shinella sp.
GGCCCTAACACCTAATAAAACATGAGCCGCACCTACATGGTGGTGCCGCTCTCCGACTTTATGTTCTACCAGATCCCTTACGCGCGTTTCTTCCGGCACGACTTGAACCGACCGGCGGCGGGCGCAGTGTCCGCCGCCACGACCACCCGTGGGAAAAATCATGACACATATCAAGAAAATACCCGTTCGCCCGAGCGCCGCCGACGTGGAGGCCCTCGCCAAGTTCTCGCCGGCGACCATCCACGAGGCGCAGGGACGCCGCGGCGCGCTCTCCTCGCGCATCAAGCCGGTCGATTATCGCATGAAGCTCTGCGGCCCGGCCTTCACCGTGCGCTGCGCGCCGCGCGACAACATCATGCTGCAGCTTGCCATCAACTATGCCGAGCCCGGCGATATCATCGTCGTCTCGGGCGGTGAATACGAAGAGGCCGGCTCCTTCGGCGACGTGCTGGCCAATGCCTGCCTCGCCAAGGGCATCGGCGGCCTCGTGACGGACAGCGGCGTGCGCGATTCGCTGCAACTGCGCGAACTCGGCTTCCCGGTCTTCTCGCTCAGCGTCTGCATCAAGGGCACCGTGAAGGAAACGCTGACCTCCACCAACGATCCCATCGTCATCGGCGGCGAACTCGTCCATCCCGGCGACCTCATCGTGGGCGATGCCGACGGCCTGGTCGTGGTGCGGCGCGAGGAGGCGCTCGAAGTGGCCAGGCTCTCCCAGGCGCGCGAAGACGCGGAAGCCGGCTATATCGCGGCATACAAGGCCGGCAAGTCGGTCGTCGAGGTCAGCAATCTCGAACCGGTGCTGAAGGCCAAGGGGCTGACGGTCGAGGCGTAAGGCCGAGACGAAGGTTGGAAATGCCGTCGGTCCTGATTCGCCACGCGCCGCGACCGACGGCGGCAACGATGCGCGGACGCGGCGTCTGAAGGCGAAGGGGAGACCGGTTTCCGGGCGCCGGCGGTCGTGCCGAAAGCGTGCAAAAACTGTCCGGCCTTGAAAAAAAGTGCAGCAGGTGTGGTAGAAGCGGCGCCGTCGACCGTCTTATCTCATGAACGCCCCACCGAAAGCCTGCCAGCCGATGCCCGATCTCCTGAAGCGTTTTGCGTCCTACTACCGCCCGCACCGGGGCCTGTTCGCGCTGGATTTCTCCTCCGCGGTGGCCGCGGGCCTCCTGGAGCTCGCCTTCCCGGTCGCCGTCACGCTGTTCATCGACCGCCTGCTGCCGACCGGGCGGCTCGATCTCATCGCGCTCGCCGCCGTCGGCCTGTTCCTCATCTATGTCGTCAATGCCGGCCTGCAGGTCATCGTCACCTATTGGGGCCACATGCTGGGCATCCGCATCGAGGCCGAGATGCGCCGCAAGGCCTTCGACCATCTGCAGAAGCTCTCCTTCGGCTTCTTCGACAACCAGAAGACCGGCCATCTCGTGGCGCGCCTGACCAAGGACCTGGAAGAGATCGGTGAGGTGGCCCACCATGGGCCGGAGGACCTCTTCATCGCGATCATGACGCTGATCGGCGCCTTCCTCCTCATGCTCTGGGTGCATGTGCCGCTGGCGCTCATCACCGCTGTCATCGTCCCGCTGACGGCCTTCGTCACCACCCATTACGGCGCACGCATGACCACGACCTGGCACGCGATCTACGGCCGCGTCGCCGACTTCAACGCCCGCATCGAGGAGAATGTCGGCGGCATCCGCGTCGTGCAGGCCTTCGCCAACGAGGATCACGAACGCCGGCTCTTTGCCGAGAGCAACCGCAATTACCTCGTCACCAAGCTTCAGGCCTACAAGGTGATGGCCGCCTCCATGTCGCTCTCCTACCTCTCCATGCGCTTCGTGCAGGTGGTGGTGATGCTGGCGGGCGCCTGGTTCGTCACGCGCGGCGAGCTTTCGGCCGGCGGCTTTGTCGGCTTCCTGCTGCTGATCGGCGTGCTCTTCCGGCCGATCGACAAGATCAACTCGATCATCGAGACCTATCCGAAGGGCATTGCCGGCTTCACGCGCTACACGCAGTTCCTTGACACCGAGCCCGACATCAGGGACCGCGAGGATGTCCGGGAGGTCGGGCGGCTCGCCGGCGATATCGAATACCGCGCCGTCGGCTTCGGCTATCGCACCGAGCGGCCGCTCTTCGGCGGGCTGGACCTTTCCGTGCGGGCGGGTGAGACGATCGCCTTCGTCGGCCCGTCGGGCGCCGGCAAGACGACGATCTGTTCGCTGCTGCCGCGCTTCTACGAGGTGACGGGCGGGGCGATCAGCATCGACGGCATCGATATCCGCGACATGACGCTGAAATCGCTGCGCTCCAATATCGGCATCGTGCAGCAGGACGTCTTCCTGTTCGCCGGCACGATCCGCGAGAACATTGCCTATGGCCGGCTGGAGGCGAGCGAGGCGGAGATCGTCGATGCCGCCCGCCGCGCGCGTCTCGACGACGTGATCTCCGGCCTGCCCGACGGCCTCGACACCCTGATCGGCGAGCGCGGGGTGAAACTCTCCGGCGGCCAGAAGCAGCGGCTCGCCATCGCCCGCATCTTCCTGAAGAACCCGCCGATCCTCATCCTCGACGAGGCGACCTCGGCGCTGGATACCGAGACGGAGCGGGCGATCCAGCAGTCGCTGGCCGAGCTTTCGGCCGGCCGCACCACGCTCGTCATCGCCCACCGCCTCGCCACCATCGCCAATGCCGACCGCATCCTCGTCGTCGATGACGGCCGTATCGTCGAGAGCGGCAGCCATGCAGACCTCATCGCCAGGAAGAATGGGCGGTATCGGGATTTCCATCTGACCCAGGCGGCCGGATA
>CAMLOC010000720.1 GCA_946481465.1 uncultured Shinella sp.
CGCGGCGACGATGAGGTCGCCCTCGTTCTCGCGGCCGTCGTCATCGGTGACGACGACGATCTCGCCGGCCTCGAAGGCGCGGATGACATCGACGACACGCTTCTGGTCGTAGCTCATGGCAGGGTTCCTATTCAGCCGGTTACTTCAGGCGGCCCGTCTGGCCGCGGTCGCGGAGATAGTGGTCGGCAATGGCGCAGGCGACCATCGCCTCGCCGATCGGCACGGCGCGGATGCCGACGCAGGGATCGTGGCGGCCCTTGGTGCGAACGTCGACATTGTTGCCGTCGGCGTCGATGGAGCGGCGCTCGGTGAGGATCGAGGAGGTCGGCTTGATGGCGAAGCGGGCGACGACCGGCTGGCCGGTGGAAATGCCGCCGAGAATGCCGCCGGCATGGTTGGACAGGAAGATCGGGTTGCCGTCATTGCCCATGCGCATCTCGTCGGCGTTCTCCTCGCCGGTCAGTTCGGCAGATGCAAACCCTTCGCCGATCTCCACGCCCTTGACGGCGTTGATCGACATCAGCAGCGAGGAAATGTCCTGGTCGAGCTTGCCGTAGATCGGCGCGCCGATGCCGGCCGGAACGCCCTCGGCGACGACCTCGACGACCGCGCCGATGGAGGAGCCGGCCTTGCGGATGCCGTCGAGATAGTCTTCCCAGACGGGCACGATGGCGGGGTCGGGCGCGAAGAACGGGTTGTTGCCCACCTCGTTCCAGTCCCAGTTGCGGCGGTCGATCTTGTGCTTGCCGATCTGCACCAGCGCGGCGCGCACGGAAAGGCCCGGCACGACCTTGCGGGCAAGGCCGCCGGCGGCCACGCGCGCCGCCGTCTCGCGGGCCGAGGAGCGGCCGCCGCCGCGATAGTCGCGGATGCCGTATTTGGCGTCATAGGTGTAGTCGGCATGGCCGGGGCGGTAGCGCCTTGCGATCTCGCCGTAGTCCTTGGAGCGCTGGTCGGTGTTCTCGATCAGCATGGAGACGGGCGTGCCGGTGGTGATCATCGTCACGCCGTCGTCGTCTATCATCACACCGGAGAGCACCTTGACGAGGTCGTCCTCGCGGCGCTGCGTGACGAAGCGCGACTGGCCGGGCTTGCGCTTGTCGAGCCAGGCCTGCAGTTCGGCGAGCGTGAAGCGGATGCCGGGCGGGCAGCCGTCCACCACGCAGCCGAGCGCCGGCCCATGGCTTTCGCCCCAGGTGGTGACGCGGAAGAGATGACCGAAGGTATTGTGCGACATGAGCGGAACCGGACCCGTATGAAAGTGCGATCTCTCTTAGTGGAAAAGTGAGGGGAGGGACAAGGGTTTCGCGCCTTTACCATCAGGATGCCCGGTGATTGCCCCTCATCCCGCTGCCGCGACCTTCTCCCCGCAGGCGGGGAGAAGGGGCAAGGGGCGATGTTTTCCTCCCACAACGATGCCGCTGTCTGGGGAAACGGGCGCGACACCCCCTTCGCCCCGCTTGCGGGGAGAAGGTGCCGGCAGGCGGATGAGGGGCGATCCAGGCCCTACGACGCCAGCTTCCAGCGCATCTCGGTGCCGAAGGCCAGGAAGGCGTCGCGGGAGAGGGGTTTTGCGAAGGCGTAGCCCTGCAGGAGATCGCAGCCGAGCAGGCCGAGCATTTCGGCATGCTCCATCGTCTCGACACCCTCCGCGACGATCTCGATGCCGAGCGACCGGCCGATCTCGATGATCGAGCGCACCAGCGCCTGCTCGTTGCGCGAGGTGAGGATGGGGGCGACGAGCTGGCGGTCGATCTTCAGCCGCTTGGGCTTCAGCTTCAGGAGGCTGACGATGGAGGTGTGGCCGGTGCCGAAATCGTCGATCTCGATGTCGATGCCGAGCGCCTTGATGCGCGCCAGGTTGGACAGCACCACGTCGTCGCTCTCGTCGAGGAAGATCGATTCGACCAGTTCGAAGGCGATCTGGCCGGGCTGGATGGACAGGCCCGTCAGGCTTTCGATCAGGCTCTCGTCCCTGAGGCGCCGGGCCGAGACATTGACCGAGATCTTCGGCATGATCAGGCCCTGCGCCGCCCAGCGCGCGCAATCGAGCAGCGCCTTCTCCAGCACGATGCGGTCGAGCGTCGCCATCACGTTGAGGTCTTCGGCGATCTTCAGGAAGTGGTCGGGCGTCAGCACGCCCTCGCGCGGATGGTTCCAGCGGATGAGCGCCTCGGCGCCGGCGAGCTTGAGGCTGCTCGCATCGACCTGCGGCTGGTAGTAGGGCACGAATTCGTTGTTCTCGATGCCGGCCAGGATATCGTCGGCGATGCGCTTGTTCGAGATGATCTCGGCCTGCAGCGCCTCGGTGAAGAATTCGTGCCGGTTCCGCCCGAGCGCCTTGGCGCGGTAGAGCGCGATATCGGCGTTGACGAGGAGCTTCGCCGTGTCGATCGACCGGCCCTGGGCAAGGGCGATGCCGATGCTGACGCCGAAACGGCAGAGATGGCCCTCATATTCGACGGGCTGCTGCATGAGGCTGATGATGCGGCGCGACAGGGCGCTGAGATCGGCCTGGTCGGTCGTGTTGGTCACCACGACGACGAATTCGTCGCCGCCGATGCGCGCCACGAGGTCGCCGGCCTCCACGCAGGCGCGCAGCACCTGCGAGGCATGCACCAGAAGCGCATCGCCCGCGGCATGGCCGAGCGTGTCGTTGATCTGCTTGAAGCGGTCGAGGTCGATATGCAGGATGCCGACGCGGGCGTCCGCCGTCTCGCTGAGCGCCGCGATGCCGGTCAGTTCGTCGTCGAGCCTGCGGCGGTTGCCGAGCCCGGTCAGCGGGTCGTGCAGCGCATTG
>CAMLOC010000721.1 GCA_946481465.1 uncultured Shinella sp.
TCGCCAGGAAGAATGGGCGGTATCGGGATTTCCATCTGACCCAGGCGGCCGGATAGGGCCGTTCTTTCTCGGTTCGCAAGCCACGTTCACTTCTCACCGGTAAGCCTGTAGGTTGTTTGTGCATGGACATCGGGGCTCTTGGATAGAAATGGACAACCGGGCGGGCGAAATGGCGGTTTTCGTTCGCGTCGTCGAGGCGGGGAGCTTTTCCGAAGCCGCCCGGATGCTGCACATGACGGCCTCGACCGTCTCCAAGCTGGTGGCGCGGATCGAGGAACGGCTGGGGGTGCGGTTGGTGGAGCGTTCGACGCGGGCGCTGAGGCTGACCGAGGAAGGCCAGTTCTATTACGAGCGCAGCCGCGCGCTGATCGGACAGATCGAGGATACCGAGCAGCAACTCGTCCAGGGGGGCGGGGAGCCCGAGGGGCTGGTGCGGGTCAATTCTTCGGTGTCGTTCGGAACGGCCGGTGTCGAGCCCCACCTACCCGAATTTTTCACGCGCTTTCCCAAGATCGTGCTCGACCTGTCGCTGTCGGACGAAGTTGTCGATCTTTATCTCGAACGGACGGACGTGGCGTTTCGCATCGGGCGCCTGCAGGACAGCAATCTCGTAGCCCGGAAGATCGGGACCACCCGGCGGCGTATCGTTGCATCGCCGGATTATCTGGCGCGTCATGGCATGCCGGTGACGCCGGAGGACCTCGCGGCTCACAACTGCCTGGGGTTCAATTTCCGCCGGTCCAGCGCGGTCTGGCCGATGCGCGAGAGTGGGCGGATCGTCGAGCGCATGCTGTCGGGAAATCTGCTGGCCAACAATGCTGAAACGCTGCGGCGGGCGGCGCTGGCCGGAATAGGCCTGGTGCGCGTCGCCGACTACCACCTGCGCGACTATATCGAGCGCGGCGATCTCGTTGAGGTGATGGCGGACCCGGCATTGACGGAAGAAGACGAAATCCACGCCGTCTACAAGGGCGTGGCCCACATGCCGGTGCGGCTGCGGGCGTTCCTCGATTTCTTCGTGCCGAGGCTCCAGCGCTTCCTTGCCCCGTGAACAAAGGCGTCCAGCCTTGACGCGCCGGCATTGCCAGACGGCACGCGGAACGCGGCCGGCAACCGGCGCTCCACCGGTATTCGTGAATTTGTTTCCAAGATGACGGGAACCCGATCGGGCTAATCATCCCGCCCTTCCTGAAGCATGTTGATTTCAACAGCGGCGCACCGACCGGCGCCGCCTCGGAAATCAACCTCGCTTCAGGAGACTATCATGCGACATCTTGCACCTCGTGAACTCGAAATAGCCGGCCTTGCGAAAATCGTCACGGCCCCCCGGTTCGACCTTTCCAAGCCGCTGAGCCTGGCGGCTCTTGCTCTGGGCACCTTCGCAATCGGTACGTCCGAGTTCGCGAGCATGGGCATCATCCAGCTTTATTCGAGCGCGTTCGGCACCGGCGTCACCGAGGCGACGGGCGCCATCACCGCCTATGCCTTCGGCGTGATCATCGGCGCGCCGCTGATCACGCTGCTCGCCGCGCGGCTCAATCGCCGCACCGTGCTCCTGGGGCTGATGATCCTCTTCGCCGTCGGCAACGTACTCTCTGCGATCGCCGCGTCTCTTGGGCAGCTGGAGATCGCACGCTTCATCAGCGGACTGCCGCAAGGTGCCTATTTCGGTGCGGGGGCGGTGATTGCCTCATACGTGATGGGGCCGGGGCAGGCCGGCAGGGCCTTCGCCGTCGTCATGACCGGCCTTACCGTCGCCACGATCTTCGGGTCGCCCATCGCGACATTCCTCGGACAAACGCTGGGCTGGCGCGAAACCTATCTGGTGATTTCGGCCACCGGCATGGCGGCGCTGCTCGCCATCCTGACCCAGATACCGCACACCAGGGATCTTGCGGGGGCGCCTGTGCTGCAGGAGCTGGGTGCGCTGCGCAAGGCTTCGGTATGGGGCGTGCTCGTCGCCGCGGCAATCGGTGTAGGCAGCATCTTTTCGGTCTATACGTTCATTGGCCCCATGGTGACCGATATGGCCGGCTTCGAGCCCGCCGTCATTGCGATCGGCCTTGCGCTGTTCGGTCTCGGCATGACTGTCGGCAACGCTCTCGGCGGCCGCATTGCCGACAGGGATCCGGTCAAGGGCATTGTCTTCGGCTTCGGCGGGGCACTGCTGGTCCTGGCGCTGCTCGGCCTCTTCGGCCACTCGCCCCTGGTGCTCTTCCCGGCTCTGTTCGGGGTTGGAGCAACGATGATGGTGGCCGTGCCGGCGATCCAGTCCCGCCTTGCCCACTTCGCCCCGGAGGCACCCAGCATGATCGGCGCCATGAACCTTGCTGCGCTCAATCTCGCCAATGCGATCGGGGCGGAGGCTGGCGCTGCGGCCATCCACTCCGGCCATGACCTGCTGGCGGCGGCTTGGGCAGGCTTCGGTCTCACCGCTCTGGGGCTCGTGATATTCCTCGTATCGGTCCGCCTGAGCCGGAACTGAACTTGGCGCAACCAGCTCCCGGCAATGTCGGGGGCTGCTGCACGGATACGGCGTCGGGGCACGCCTGGTACAGGCGCAATCCGCGGCAGCCCACCCCTACGGATTAGGTACGGTGACGAGCGCATCGCTTCCCGGCTAAAGCTCTCAATCACCTGTGGTCGATTTGGTCGGTTGGAGCCTCTGGCTCCACCGGCCTTTCCGGTGCCGGGCGCCGTCTCGGTTGGCGATGCCGCCGGCCTGACGGGGGACGCCAAGCAGAACTATCGCGGTCCTTCCTTCCATGACCAAGCTTCCAGAAACCCGAGGGAATAAC
>CAMLOC010000722.1 GCA_946481465.1 uncultured Shinella sp.
AACTGCGTGTGACAGTCATATGGCACAGCTATGACACGGTTTCCAGCGGCGAATTGGCCCATGCCTGGTGCCCGCAAAACCATCACCGCGGCGCCGGAAGGACCGGCCCGCGGTGATTTCGCCCGCTTCAAACAGGCTTTAGCGCACGAATTCGTCGATGCGGCGCAAAGTCACGCGGCGGTTGCGCCATTCTTCGCTCAGCGTCTGGACGAGCAGGTAGTCCTCGCCGTAGCCGACCGTCTCGAGGGCGCGGGAGGGGATGCCGAACTCCTGTACGAGCAGCCGCTTCAGCGATTCGGCGCGGCGTTCCGACAGGACCTGGTTGGAGGCGGCCGAACCGACGGCGTCCGTGTGACCCTCGATCAGGAAGACGGCGCGGCGGCGACGGTTGATGAGCTGCTCCAGGGCGCGGGCGATCTGGCGCACCTTGCGGTATTCCGAGCGCGGGATATCCGCGGAGCCGAAGGCGAAGTTGATCGACTGGATGTTGATCGACGGTGCCGCGCCGCGCAGGTCCGGCCGGCGCTTGAATTCGCGCACCGTCACCCGTTCCTCTTCGCGCAGGCGCCGTGCGGGCGCCGCATCCAGCCGGCGCAGGATGATCTCCGAGGAGGGGGTCTCCTGCGCGACGGCGAAGCCTGAAAAGGCGGGAACGGCGAGGGCGGTGGCGAATGCGGTCAGAAAGGCGCGGCGTTGCATGGCGGTGTTTCCTTGCTCGATTGATCGTCTGTTGGCGTGAAAGTGCCACAGCCGATCTGAAGCGCACCTGAACCTGCCTTTTAGGTTCCGTTCAGGGTGGTTAACGCGCCTCGCCGGGCAAGAGACAGTCGCGCTTGGCAAGCGCCAGGAGTTCGGCATCCGACAGGGGCACGAGTTCTGTATCGCGCGTACCGACCGGCGAGAAGCCGAACATCTGGTAGAGCTGCAGCGCGCGCGGATGGTCGAGATTGTTGGTATCGACCGTGACGCGCGCGGGGCCGAGCGCCCAGGCGGCATAGAGCGTCTGGAGCAGGAACCATTTGCCGATGCCGAGGCCGAGCGCCCGCTCGAACAGGCCGAAATGGGAGAGCTCCACCACCGTGTCGTCGACCTGTAGCAGTTCGAAGAAGCCGGCGGGCGCGCCGTTCACGTAGAGCACCGTTACGCTGTTGCGCTTGTCGTGCAGCGTGGCGGCCAGCGTTTCGTCGTCCATGCGCAGCCGGTCGACCCAGTGCCAGCGTCCGCCGACCTGCCGGTAGAGAAAGCGGTAGAAAGCGAGCGGGATGTCGGGCGCGCTGAGGAGGGCGGTGTGCACGTTGACCGGCACCGGCAGGCTCTGCTTCGGCGGCGCGGTCATTTCCAGCGTGGTGACATGCACCGCGATCGGCGCGGGCTGGGCCTTCTTCGCCATCAGTCTTTCCCCGTCACCGCGGGCGTATCGTCCCGGCCGCCCCATTCGGACCAGGAGCCGTCATAGAGCGTGTTGTCCTCATGGCCGAGCGAATGGAGGGCCAGCGTGATGATGGCGGCGGTGATGCCCGAGCCGCAGGTCGTGACGACCGGCTTGGAAAGATCGATGCCGCTCTCCTCGAAATGCCGGCGGAGGGCGGAAAGATCCTTGAAGCGGCCGCCGTCGGAGAAGGTGCCGGACGGCATGCTTCTTGCGCCCGGCATGTGGCCGGAGCGCATGCCGGCGCGCGGCTCGGCCTCCTCGCCGGTGAAGCGGCCGGCGCCGCGCGCATCGGCGATCTGCCGTGCCCCGGTCGTCACGATGCCGCGCATCTCCTCGAAGGAGGTGACGGCATAGGGATTGAAATTGGTGCGGAAGACGGCCGGCGCCGGCTCCGGCAGGTCCGTCTGAAGCGGCCGGCCCTCCTTCTTCCAGCCGTCGAGGCCGCCGTCGAGCACGAAGACGTTCTTCGCGCCCATGGTGCGAAACAGCCACCAGACGCGCGGCGCGGTGAAGATGCCGGGGCCGTCATAGACGACGATGGTGTCCGTGTCGGAAATGCCGAGCTTGCCGACTTCGGCGGCGAAGAATTCCGGCGAGGGCACGGTGTGCGGCAGCTTGCTGGAATGATCGGCGATCACGTCCTGGTCGAAGAACACGGCGCCGGGAATGTGGCCTGCCGCATATTCGGCCGCGCCGTTGCGGTTCTGCGCGGGAAGATACCAGGCGGCATCGACGATGCGGAATTCCGGTGCGCCGAGCTGCTTTTCCACGAAATCCGCCGAGACGACGAACCGGCTCTTGTCGTTGGACATGGTCTTCTCCCTGTCAGGCCGGCAGCGCCCGGAAGGTGCGCTCTGCGCGAGGGGCACTGCAATAAATTGAATATGCTGGAAAATATCCTAGATCGATTTTTGCCCGGAGCCTACCCGTCAGGCCTCCGGCGTCCCGAATCGAATGCGGAACCGGCGGTTCTCCTTGCCCTTCTTCTCGATCTTGGCGATGTGGATGGCGCCCACTTCCTGGGTTTCCGAGACATGGGTGCCGCCGCAGGGTTGGCTGTCGATGGCGGAGTTCTCGCCGATGCACACCAGGCTGACCCGGCCGAGACCCATCGGCGGGCGCACGTTCTTCGATTTGACGATGCCGGGATTGGCGACGAGTTCCTCGTCGGTGATCCATTGGACGTAAACCGGGTGATTTTCCTCGACGAGCTTCATCAGCGCCGTCGTGACTTCGTCCCTGTCGATCGTCTCGCTCATGTCGAAATCGACGCGGCTCTCGTCCTCGCCAACCGAGGCTCCAGTGATCGGGAAGGGGCAGACGACCGAGAGCAGATGGCAGGCCGTGTGCATGCGC
>CAMLOC010000723.1 GCA_946481465.1 uncultured Shinella sp.
TCCGCCGTCTCCTCGCTGCCGATTTTCTGCTTGCCGCCAACGGTTCTCATTGTGCTGCAAAAAAGGGTGTGAGACCATCCGCGCGGAAATTCACGCGCTCCGATCCTTGGAGTTGAACGGCAACGGGGGAATTGATCATGGGTAAGAGCCCGACCAGTGATGCGCTTGATGCTTTCGCCAAGACCGTAGGGGGGTTCAGGACCTACGATTTCAGTCAGGCCCAGGCCTTCAAGGTCATCGAGACCGACGATCCCAGCCAGGGCAAGATGTACAAGATGGTCCTGCTGAACGGCCAGCCCATGGGCGGCGTCTGCATGACCATGTGCGCGTTCTGGGTGGTGTTCCATGCCATGCAGGACAAGAAGGGCGGCAACTCCTTCACCAAGGGACGCTCCGTCTGGGACTATCTCTTCAACGAGGGCGGACTGAACACCGGCGCCGCCACCAATATCGTCGTCGAGCATCATATGTCGTCGGGCCAGCAGCTCGCCTATTTCGATTCCTTCATGCTGAAGTTCGGCATCCAGTTCCGCAACAAGTCGATTGCGGGCATGCAGATCCCGAATGTCTACATGCCGTTGACGGCCAGCACCGCCGACCAGGCGGCGACGCTGATCACATCGGTGAACGGCTACAAGATGATCAGCCTGAAGAAGACGGATTCGGGCGCCGGCGGCGGGCACGCCGTCTGCGCATGGTACGACGGGTCCGATGCACTGTTCATGGATCCCAATTACGGCGAGTTCTGGTTCCCGTCGAAGGTCGCGATGATCAAGTGGTTCAAGTACTTCTGGACCAAGACCTATTCCAAGAGCTACAAGAGCCTTCGCCCCCGCACCTATGTCGCAGCGGCATAGGTGCCGGAAAACAGCGCTTCGCCCCCTGCCCCACTTTCCGCGACGGGGCGCATCCCTGGCGGCGCCGCCTGCGCCGCCCGTTTTTCCGCGCCGGCCGACGTCGTCGATTGCCGTTCCGGGCCGACTGGCCTATAGGCGTCTCATCGACGGGCGCTGCGGGCGCCCGCATTCCCGTCTCGCGGCGCCGGCCGACACCGGCCCTTCGCTAGACCCATGATGGAGGAACGAACGTGGCGCAGGACAAGGGACCGGTTTCGAAAGTGGTGGTCGAGAAGCGGCTGGACGGAAAGTATTTCTACGCGCTCACCTTCCGCGGCGTCACCTATCCGGTGAAGGGGCCGTTCGGCAATCCGATGGAGGCCGCCGCCAACGGGCAGGCCGTGCTGAAGATACTGGAGGAGCGGGCGGGTTCGGCGAAGGCCTGAGCGCCGCCGCCCTCGCGGCATCCTGTCATATTTTTCAGATGCGCATGCCGTAAAGGCATGCGACAAAGACCGGCCTCGCTGCAGGATGCGCCGGGGTTTGCTTAAAGGATGCGGATCGACGGCATGGCGCGTAACTTCAATTCCCTCTCCTTCGTCGCCTCGCAGGCGAGCGAAGCGCAGGAAGCGCGCAACGAGCTGGTTTCGATCTACGGCAATGCCGATCCGGAGGAGGCCGACGTCATCGTCGCGCTCGGCGGCGACGGCTTCATGCTGCAGACGCTGCACACGACGATGAATTCCGGCAAGCGCGTCTACGGCATGAACCGCGGCTCCATCGGCTTCCTGATGAACCGCTACGACCCGAAGGACCTGCCCGACCGTATCGAGAACGCGGTGGAAAACGCCTTCCGGCCGCTGGAGATGATCACCGGCGACGCCAGCGGCCAGGAGCGCCGGGCGCTCGCTATCAACGAGGTCTATCTCTTCCGCCAGTCCTACCAGGCGGCAAAGCTCAAGGTCAGCGTCGACGGCCGGGTGCGGCTGGAGGAGCTGATCTGCGACGGGCTGCTCCTGGCCACGCCCGCCGGCTCGACCGCCTACAACCTTTCCGCCCATGGGCCGATCCTGCCGCTGGAGGCGCCGCTGCTGGCGCTGACGCCGGTCAGCGCCTTCCGCCCGCGGCGCTGGCGCGGGGCGCTGCTGCCCAACAAGGTGACGGTGGAGATCGCGGTGCTGGAGGCGGAGAAGCGGCCGGTCAACGCGGTCGCCGACAATACCGAGGTCAAGTCGGTGACCTCGGTGCGCATCGCCGAATCGGCCGGGCTTTCGGCGCGCATCCTTTCGGATCCGGATCATTCCTGGTCCGACCGGATTCTTGCCGAACAATTCGACTACTGACACGGGGCTACCCGGACCAGGGACAGGAGTTTCGCCATGACGCGGCATGCACTCGCCACCGCCCTCGCCCTACTTTTCCTTGCCGGCCCGCCTGCCCTCGCGCAGGAATCGCCGGTCGCGGAAACCATCACCTTCGTCGTCAGCACCGGCTTCTGGGAAGAGCCGGTCGAGGCGGAGGACGACGACGCGGCGGCCGCCAAGCCGGAGCCCGCCGCGCTGCGCCGCGGCTATTACAAGCTGATCGCGGTGCGCCAGCCGGACGGCACGGCCGAGATTCATCTCCAGCAGATCGAGGCGACCGCCGACGGCCCGAAGATCGCCTCCTCGACGGTGCTCGAGGAGTTTTCGGCGGTGAAACCCTATGTCACCGATATCCGGCCGGAAAACTCCACGGGCATCACCACGCAGCCGGGGCTTTTCGCGACGGTCTACCTGAAGACCGATCCCAAGACACTGGAGCCCGAGAGCTGGACGGTGCTGATCGACGATCTCGGCGAGATCAAGGTCGAGCGGGCGACGAATTGAAAACGACCCGAACGCGTGACGTCGTATCGCAGAGACCTCTCCTCTCGTCATCCTCGGGTCAAGCCCGAGGATGACGAGAG
>CAMLOC010000724.1 GCA_946481465.1 uncultured Shinella sp.
TGATCGTGTCGCCGCCCGTGAAGGCGACGTTGCGCATCTCGTCGCGAGCGATTTTTGCCAGCGCGGCGCGCGGCTCGCCCTGGCTGCCCGTCAGGATGACGACGACCTTGTCGCGCGGGATATAGCCGAACTCGTCCTCGGCGATGAAGGGCTTCAGCCCTTCCATCAGGCCGATGTCGCGGGCGACGTCGGTGACGCGCTTCATGGAGCTGCCGAGCAGCAGCACCTCGCGCCCCGCCGCCTCGGCGGCCTGCGCGATGGAGCGGATACGCCCGACATTCGAGGAGAAGGTGGTGATGCCCACCCTGCCCTCGGCGGCCTCGATGATCTTCGTCAGGCTCTCCGACACCTCGCGCTCGGAGGGCGAGACGCCGTCGCGCACCGCATTGGTGCTGTCGCAGATCAGCGCCAGCACGCCCTCGTCGCCGAGCTTGCGGAAACGGGTCTCGTCGGTCAGCGGGCCGAGCGACGGGTCGAGGTCGATCTTCCAGTCGCCGGTATGGATGACCGTGCCGAGCGGCGTCTTGATCGCCAGCGACATCGGCTCGGGAATGGAGTGGTTGACGCCGATCGCCTCGATCTCGAACGGGCCGACATTGATGCGGTCGCCCTGCTTGAAGATCGTCACCGGGATCTCGGTGCGGCTCTTCTCGTAGTTGCGTTTTGCCTCCAGCATGCCGGCGGTGAAGGGCGAGGCGTAGACGGGCACGTTGAGGCCGGGCCACAGCTCGTTCAGCGCGCCGTAATGGTCCTCGTGCGCATGGGTGATGACGATGCCCTTGAGGTTCTTGCGCTCCTCGGCGAGGAAGCGGATATCGGGCAGCACGAGGTCGACCCCCGGCAGGTCCGGCCCCGGGAAGGTGACGCCGCAATCGACCATGATCCACTGGCGGTTCTTCTTCGGGCCGTAGCCGTAGAGCGCCAGGTTCATGCCGATTTCGCCGACGCCGCCAAGCGGCAGGAATACCAGTTCGTCTTCTTTTGCCATCGGCTTCTAAAATTCCTATCCAAAAAACACGTCGCCGGCCGCGATCAACCGCGTGCCGCCGTCATCCGTCTCCAGTTTCAGGAGACCTGTATCATCAATTCCGGAAAAGCGCCCGGAAATAGAACGGTCGGGAAGATTGACCGTGATGTTTTCCCCGATGCCGCCCGCCACCTGCTTCCAGCGCTCCATGATGGCGGCGATGCCCTGCCCGCCGTCCCACAGCGACAGCGTTTCCGCCATCGACTGGAAGAGATGGGCGAACAATTCCTCCGGGGAAGCGGACGCGCCGAAATCGCGCAGCGTCGCAACGGGATAGAGCCCGGCATCGGGCGCAACGGCGACATTGATGCCGCAACCGATGACCAGTCCGTGGCGGCCGTCGGGAAGCGTCTCGCCCTCGATCAGGATACCGCAGACCTTGCGGCGGTCGACGAGGATGTCGTTCGGCCATTTGATGAGCACGTCGGGCGCGTCGGGCGGCATGATGCCGCTCACCGCATCCTGCACCGCGACCGCGACGGCGAGCGGCAGGGAGCCCAGCCGGTCCATCGGCGCCGGATCGATCAGGAGCAGCGAGGCGTAGAGGTTTCCGGGTTCGGAAAACCAGGCGCGCCCGCGCCGGCCGCGGCCGCCCGTCTGCCGGGTCGCCGTGATCCAGAGACCGGAAAGCGCGCCCTTTCGGGCGCGCTCCAGGCATTCCGTATTGGTCGAGCCCACGTCGGCCAGCGCCTCATGCCGGAAGTCGTCGAGCGACATCCGGCTGTGCGTGCCGGACCTGGTCAAAAGAAGGTCCGGGCCGCGGCTTCCGCCGCCGCGCCGATCGGGCCGCCGATCAGCACATAGCCGAGGACGAACAGGCCGGAGAGGCCGAAGACCAGCTTCAGTTCGCCGGCCGTGCGGGCGAACTCGCCGGTCGGCTCGTCGAACCACATCACCTTGATGATGCGCAGGTAGTAGTAGGCGCCGACGACCGAGGCGAGCACGCCGATGATGGCGAGCGCATAGAGATGCGCCTCGATGGCCGCCATGAAGACGAAGTACTTGGCGAAGAAGCCTGCCATCGGCGGGATGCCGGCGAGCGAGAACATCAGGACCGTCAGCACGGTCGCCATGAACGGGTTGGTCGAGGAGAGGCCGGCGAGATCGTTGATATCCTCGACATTGCCGCCTTCCTTGCGGCGCATGGCAAGGATGATCGCGAAGGTGCCGAGCGTCATGACCATGTAGATGAGCATGTAGAGCGCGACGCCGCGCACGCCCGCCATGGAACCGGCGGCAAGGCCGACCAGCGCATAGCCCATATGGCCGATCGAGGAATAGGCCATCAGGCGCTTGATGTTCTTCTGGCCGATGGCCGCGAAGGCGCCGAGCAGCATGGAGGCGATCGAGATGAAGACGATGACCTGCTGCCAGTCGGCGACGACGGGCTCGAAGGCATCGATGACGATGCGCACCAGCATGGCCATGGCGGCGACCTTCGGGGCGGCGGCGAAGAAGGCCGTGACCGGCGTCGGCGCGCCTTCATAGACGTCCGGCGTCCACATGTGGAACGGCACGGCCGAGATCTTGAAGGCAAGGCCGGCGAGGATGAACACCAGGCCGAAGACGAGGCCGAGCGAGCGGCCCTCGGCCGTCAGCGCCGCGGCGATCTCCTGGAAGCCGATATGGCCGGTGAAGCCGTAGACCAGCGACATGCCGTAGAGCAGCATGCCGGAGGAGAGCGCGCCGAGAACAAAATACTTAAGGCCGGCCTCGGTCGACTTCGCAGAATCCCGGTTCATGGCCGCAACCA
>CAMLOC010000725.1 GCA_946481465.1 uncultured Shinella sp.
TGTCCTTGACGGTGATCAGGCCGACGCAATGGTCGTCGGCGTCGACGACCAGCAATTTCTCGATCCGCCGCTGGTGGAGGATGCGCTGCGCGTCCTCTTGGCTCGTGCCCGGCGCGACCTTGGCGAGATTCTCCTTCGTCATCAGTTCGCGGACCGGCTGCTTCGGGTTTTCGGCGAAGCGGACATCGCGGTTCGTGAGGATGCCGGCGAGCTTGCCCGACGGCTCGACGATCGGCACGCCGCTGATCTTGTTGGCCGCCATCAGTTCCAGCGCCTCGGCCAACGTCTGGTCGGGACGCATGGTGATCGGGTTGACGACCATGCCCGATTCGAAGCGCTTGACGGCGCGCACCGCCGCCACCTGCGCCTCGATGTCCATGTTGCGGTGAAGCACCCCGATCCCGCCGAGATGCGCCATGGCGATCGCCATGTCGGCATCGGTGACCGTGTCCATCGCCGATGACAGGATCGGGATGTTGAGCGGGATTTCGCGCGTCAGCAGGCTGCGCGTATCGGCCTGGCTGGGCAGCACGCTCGACTCGCACGGCTGCAGCAGCACGTCGTCGAAGGTGAGTCCGAGGGGAATGTCAGGAGCGTCGATCGGGTGGGCCATATCGGCCCATGCCAAGGATCAGCCGATTCGCCAAGTGCCTGGCGCTAATGTCCGCTGATCTGGGGAACGCCGGCGAAGGACGGCAGGATGGTGCGCGAGGCAGCCCGCCGCACCAGCTCGACGTGGAGGTTGGCATCATCCACGGCCCCGCCCAGGTCGGTATCCGGCCTCAGTTCGTCCGACGGGTCGTGATAGGCTGCCGCGAGAAAGGCCTTGAGCTGCTTCACGTCGCTGAAGCTGCCGCCCGCCATGATCATCGGCACGCCCCGCTCGGCCAGCGCCCAGCCGTCCTGCCGCTTCAGGAACGTGTCGGAGGCTTCATCGTCTCCGTCCCACGCACGGCCGACGGTGCCTGCCGCGTCCCGCACGAGCAGGTCCAGCCCGGAGCCCTTGGCGGCAACCATCGCCACGGGCGCACCTTTGCCGACAACCGCAATGGTATCGAGGTTGAAACCGGCGATGATCATGTTCAACGGAACAGGCGGCCTGTCGGCGAAGGCCTTGGCGCCGAGCAGGCCCCATTCCTCGGCGCTGGTGGCAACGAACCAGACATCCCGGTCCAGCTTCATCATCGCCGCCCGCTCCGCAACTGCGATCAGCGCCGCCGTGCCGCTGGCATTGTCGACCGCGCCGTTGCAGATCCGGTCGATTGCCCCTTCCGGCATGCAAAGGCCGAGGTGGTCGTAATGCGCCATGACGACGACCGCGCGGCCGTCGGGCGCCCGGCCGCGGACCCGACCGACCACGTTGTAGGCGGTGAATGCACCGCGCTTGTTCATCTCGGCGATGAAATGGCGCTGGGCGGCGGGCAGTTTGACCTCCTCGCCTGGAATCGCGGTCGGTTTGCGATCCACCTTGAAGCCCTGCAGGAATCCGCCGCTGGCCGGCTCGAGCCCGGCTGCCCGGAAACGTTCCGCGACGTAAGCGGCGGCTTTCTGCTCGCCAGTGGTGCCCGCCATCCGGCCCGCGAAGGCGTTGCTTGCAAGCATGCCGATGGTGACCCGCATTTCGGCGTCGGTCACCGCCGGCGTCGGCGCTGGCCGGGGCGTGGCGCAGGCGCTGAGCAGCAGGAAGAGCGCAAGGAGGCGTTTCAACGGCGCTCCAGCAGGCGCTTGGCGGCCTCGACATGCATGCGCTCGATCATCGCCCCTTCGAAGCGCTCGGCACCGCCGGTCGCCGCCGCGACCAGCCGCTCGGCGCGGGCTACTTCCTCCGCGCTCGGCGCATAGGCCGCATGACAGAGCGCGATCTGGCGCGGATGGATGAGCGACTTGCCGTCGAAACCGTGATCGCGGCCGTCCCTGGCTTCGGCACTGAAGCCCTCGTCGTCGTCGAGCGCGTTGAAGACGCCGTCAAAGGCGGCGATGCCGGCCGCGCGGGCAGCGAGGATGATGATCTGCAGCGCCATGTGTAGCGGCCGCCGTCCGGCACCCGGCGGCAAGCGAAGATCCGCCGCCAAGTCGTTGGTCCCGGCGATCAGGCCGGAAGCATCCCGGGCCGCCTCGTGAATGGCGACCACCCCCTTGGCGGTCTCGATCATCGCCAGCACCGGCTTGCCGGTCTGGTTACGGACGAACGCAATCTCTTCCCTGCCGACTGCCCGCGGCACGACGATGACGTCCGGCTTGCAGGCCATGACCGCGCTGATGTCCTCGCCATACCACTCGCTTTTGGCCGAGTTGATGCGGATCGCCACCGGCATCGGCCAGCCCGCGCTCACGGCCTCGACCGCCGCCTCGCGCGCCGTCACCTTCTCCTCCGGCTTCACGGCATCCTCGAGGTCGAGGATGACGAGATCGGCCTCGCTCTCGCGCGCATGGGCAATCGCCCGCGGATTGCTGGCGGGGAGGAACAGCAGCGACCGCATTCCGAACAGGTCGAGCGGCGTTTCCTGGTTCATCGTGCCGATTTCCCTTCCCTCAAGCCGCCTGCCTTTGCATCATGGCGCCCGAAGGGGAAGAACATGGCGGAATATTTCCTGATCGCCTTTGCCGTCCTTGTCGTGATTGTCATCATGATGAGCGTCAAGATCGTCAGCCAGGGCTATCGTTATACGATCGAGCGTTTCGGGCGTTTCGTCCGCGTCGCCGAGCCCGGCCTGAACCTGGTCACGCCCTTCGTCTACCGCGTCGGCCACAAGATCAACATGATGGAGCAGGTGGTCGA
>CAMLOC010000726.1 GCA_946481465.1 uncultured Shinella sp.
GGAAAAGCTTGCCGATGAGATCCGTACTGCCGGCGGCGGCGCCGTCGCGGTGCCCGGCGACGTCAGCGACGAGGCACACCACCAAGCGCTGGTCGCGGCGGCGCAGGCGGAGTTCGGCGGCCTCGACATCGCCTTCAACAATGCCGGCACCACCGGTCCGGTCGGCCCCTTGACCGATCTTTCCCTGGCCGAATGGCAGGAGGTCGTCGCCGTCAACCTGACGAGCGGTTTCCTTGCCGCCAAATACCAGCTTCCGGCGATGGAAGCACGGGGCGGCGGCAGCATCGTCTTCACCTCGACCTTCGTCGGCTATACGGCCGGCTTTCCGGGGCTTGCAGCCTATGCGGCCTCGAAATCCGGCCTTGTCGGCCTCGTGCAGGTGCTCGCCTCGGAATACGGGCCGAAGGGCATTCGCGTGAATGCGCTGCTGCCGGGCGCGACGGACACGCCGATGGGGCGATCGGTGGCGAACACACCGGAAGCCCGCGAATTCATCGCCGGCCTCAACGCCTTCAAGCGCATCGCCGCGCCGGAGGAGATCGCGAAGGCGGCGCTCTTCCTCTGCTCGGATGCCGCGAGCTTCACGACCGGCACGGCGATGCTCGTCGACGGCGGCGTGTCGATCAACCGGGTCTGACGCTCACAAGGAGAATCAAGGCCTTGCGGGATTGAATCCGTTTCCGGCCGCAACGGGTTGAACGGGAATCGTTTTCCGCTCAGGCCAGCCAGCGCGCGAGGCGGTCGGCCGCCTCGCGCATCTCCTCGAAGGACCCCGCATAGGAGAAGCGCATCGTGTGATGCCCGTCCCGCGGGTCGAAATCGGCGCCGGGCGTCGCCGCGACGTCGGTCTCCGCCAGCATGCGGCGGGCGAAGGCCATGCTGTCATTGGTGAAGCGGCTGACATCGACATAGGCGTAGAACGCGCCGTCCATCGGCGAGGCGATGGAAAAGCCGATCTCCGGCAGGCGCTTCACCAGGAAATCGCGGTTTTCCCGGTAGGCGTCACGATGGACGTCGAGTTCCGCCTCGGCGCCGAGGGCGGCCTGCGCGGCGATCTGGGACAGCTCCGGCGCGGAAATGTAGAGGCTCTGGGCGATGCGCTCGACCGGGCGCACCAGCGCCTCGGGCAGCACCATCCAGCCGATGCGCCAGCCCGTCATGCAGTAATATTTCGAGAAGGAGTTGACGATGACCGCCTCCTCGCCGAATTCCAGCGCCGTCGCCTCTTCCCCGACGAAGGTGAGGCCGTGATAGATCTCGTCCGAGATGAAGGCGATGGCATTGTCCCGGCAATAGGCCGAGAGCGCGGCAAGCTCGGCGCGGCCGGTCACCGTGCCGGTCGGATTGGCGGGGCTGGCGAGCAGCACGCCGTCGATGCGGCCGTGGGCGGCGGCCGCCGCCTCCAGCGCCGCCGGTGTCAGCGTGAAGCCGTTTTCCGCATTCACCTCGATCTCCACCGTCTCGATGCCGAGCGCGGCGAGGATATTGCGATAGGCGGGATAGCCCGGACGCGCGATGGCGACACGGTCGCCCGCATCGAACAGCGCCAGGAAGGCGAGGTTGAAGCCGGCGGAAGACCCCGTCGTGATGGTGATTCGCCCCGGATCGACGCTGACGCCGTGACGGCGCCTGTAGAAATCGGAAATGGCGCTGCGCAGCGACAGAAGGCCGAGCGCGTCCGTATAGCCGATGCGGCCGATCTCCAGCGCCCGCCGGGCCGCCTCGCGCGCGGCCTGCGGTGCGGGATGGACGGGCTGGCCGACGGCCATGGAGATCACCGGCCGGCCGGCGGCGCGGCGCTTCGTGGCCTCGGCCAGCACGTCCATGGCGTGAAAGGGTTCGACGGCGCCGCGGCGGGAGAGTTTCATGGGACTGCCTTCCGGTTCTTCGGGTCGCGTCTTCCTGCCGCAAGACGCCTCTCTTCACAATCCCGCGAGGGCCGAAAATCCGCCGCTTTTACCCTATCGTTTGCCCCGACCCGACCATAAGGTCGTTGAAAGCGCCGCGGCCCGCATTGACGTCATGGGGCCGCCAATGGCACTTCTCCAGCGCATCACGACGAGGACAGGAAAGACATGACATTCAAGACGAAGCTCGCGGCCACGGCAGCCCTTGCCCTTTCGCTCGCAGCCCCCCTGCCCGCCCTTGCCCTCGACGATGCGCAGAAGAAGGAGATCGGCGACTTCATCAAGGAGTATCTCGTCGAGAACCCGGAAATCCTCATCGAGGTGCAGGAGGCCCTGCAGAAGAAGCAGGAAGCCCAGCAGCAGGCCAAGGCGCAGGGCGCCATCACCGACAATGAGAAGGCGATCTTCACCTCGCCCTACGACATCGCGCTCGGCAATCCGAAGGGCGACGTCACGATCGTCGAGTTCTTCGACTACAATTGCGGCTACTGCAAGCGCGCCCTCTCCGACATGGACGCCATGCTGGAGGAGGACAAGAACCTTCGCTTCGTACTGAAGGAACTGCCGATCCTCGGCCCCGATTCGCTGGCCGCCCACAAGGTGAGCGCGGCCGTGCGCGACATCGCGCCGGAGAAGTACGGAGAATTCCACCGCGCGCTGCTCGGCGGCGAAGGCCGCGCGACGGAGGAAAGCGCCATCGCGCTTGCCGCAACCATGGGCCTTGCCGAGGCGGATATCCGCAAGACCATGGCCGACAAGCCGCATGACGACGCGGTGCGCGAGGCCTATTCGCTGGCCAACGAGCTGGGCATCACCGGCACGCCCTCCTATGTGCTCGGCCAGGAGATGATCTTCGGCGCGGTCGGCGCCG
>CAMLOC010000727.1 GCA_946481465.1 uncultured Shinella sp.
CATGCCGAAGGAGCCGATCGAGGCGGCGCGCGTCGACGGTTGCACGCCCTGGCAGACCTTCCGCTACGTCACCTGGCCCTTCATCATGCCGTTTGCCTATATCGCCATGACCATCCGCTCGCTCGACGTCGCGCGCGCCTATGACATCGTGAAGATCATGACGGACGGCGGGCCGGCCAAGCGCACGGAACTCTTGTGGACGCTCGTCTCGCGCACCGCCTATGCGGATGCCCGCATGGGCCTTGCCAATGCCATGGCCTATGTCGCGATCCTGCTCTCCATCCTCTTCACCGTCTATTTCTACCGCAAGCTTGCGGCAGCGCGGACCCAGATCGCGGCGGAGTGGTAGTCAGATGAACGAGAACGCAAAAGCGCGCATCAACGGCATTCTCCTGTCGATCGCACACAAGATCGGCCTTTTCCTGGCGATGGCGGTCATCTGCCTGCCGGGCCTGTGGATCGTGCTCGCCTCGTTCCGGCCGACGGTCGAGATCATGGCCAAGCCGCCGGTCTGGATCCCTCAGGACCTGTCCTTCGACGCCTATGTCGCGATGTTTTCCGGTGTCGGGCAGGGTGGCATCCCGATCATCGAGTATTTCCGCAATTCGCTGATCATCTCCGTCACTTCGACGGCGATCGCGCTCGCCATCGGCATGGCCGGCGGCTACGCCTTCGCGCGCTTCCGCTTCAAGGCGAAGTCGTCGATCTTCCTCGGCCTGATGCTGACGCGCACCGTGCCCGGCATCGCGCTCTCGCTGCCGCTGTTCTTCGTCTATTCCAAGCTCGGCATCATCGACACGCATTTCGGGCTGATCATGGTCTATGTGGCGCTCAACGTGCCCTTCACCATCTGGCTGATCGACGGCTTCTTCCGCCAGGTGCCGAGGGACCTCGCCGAGGCCGCGCAGATCGACGGCTGCACGCGTTGGCAAGCCTTCTGGCAGGTGGAGTTTCCGCTCGCCGGCCCCGGCATCGCATCGGCCGGCATCTTCGCCTTCCTCACCGCATGGAACGAGTTCGCGCTCGCCTCGCAGCTCACCCGTTCCGTCAATTCCAAGACCCTGCCCGTCGGCCTGCTCGACTATACGGCGGAGTTCACCATCGACTGGCGCGGCATGTGCGCGCTGGCGGTGATCATGATCATCCCCGCCCTCGTGCTGACCTTCATCGTGCAGAAGCATCTGGTGTCCGGCCTCACCTCCGGCGCAGTCAAAGGATAATCCATGGCAACCGTTTCCCTCGAAAAGCTGGTCAAACGCTACGGCGCGGTCGAAGTGGTGCACGGCATCGACCTGGAGGTCGCCGACCGGGAATTCATCGCCCTCGTCGGCCCGTCCGGCTGCGGCAAGTCGACGACGCTGCGCATGATCGCCGGGCTGGAGCCGATCTCCGCCGGCAATCTCAGGATCGGCGGCAACATCGTCAACGACCTGCCGCCGCGCGCGCGCAACCTTGCCATGGTCTTCCAGTCCTACGCGCTCTATCCGCACATGACGGTGCGCGAGAACATGGGCTTCTCGCTGAAGATCGCCGGTCAGAAGCCGGAGGAGATCGCCCCGCGCGTCGAGGAGGCGGCCAAGACGCTCGACCTCACCCATCTCCTCGACCGGCGTCCCTCGCAGCTTTCGGGCGGCCAGCGCCAGCGTGTCGCCATGGGCCGCGCCATCGTGCGCCAGCCGGAGGTCTTCCTCTTCGATGAGCCATTGTCGAACCTTGATGCGAAGCTCAGGACGCAGATGCGCGTCGAGATCAAGAAGCTGCACGCCAAGGTGCAATCGACGGTGATCTACGTCACCCACGACCAGGTGGAGGCGATGACGCTCGCCGACCGCATCGTCATCATGCGCGACGGCCATATCGAGCAGGTCGGCACGCCGGAGGACGTCTTCCAGCGGCCGAATTCGAAATTCGTCGCCGGCTTCATCGGTTCGCCGCCGATGAACCTCAAGGACGCCGAGATCGCCGACGGCCATATGGTCTTCTCCAACGGCGACCGCCTGCCGCTGCCCGCCCGCTTCCGGGACCGGGTGACGGCCGGCCAGAAGGTCACCTTCGGCCTGCGCCCGGACGATCTCTATCCCGCCGGCCACGGCCTCCATTCCGGCGAGGACGCCGACGTGCACAGGCAGGACCTCAACATCATCCTCACGGAGCCGCTGGGCAACGAGACCCTCGTCTTCTCCGAGTTCGGCGGCGCCGAATGGGTCGGCCGCATGCTGAACCCGCGCCCGCTGCGGTCCGGCGAGGCGCTGTCCTTCTGCTTCGATCTTTCCCAGGCCCACCTCTTCGACGGGGCGACCGGCCGGACGCTTAGAGGCTGACATGGCGAGGATCGAACGCATCGAACTGAAAATGGTCGACCTTCGCCCGAAGGTCGAGCGCACGGACGCCATCCAGAGCTTCGTTTCGCAGGAAACGCCGCTCGTCACCATCACCGACAGCGACGGGGCGGTGGGCACCGGCTACAGCTACACGATCGGCACGGGGGGCTCCTCCGTCATGCGGCTGCTTGCCGATCACCTCGCGCCGCGCCTGATCGGCCGCGATGCCGACCGGATCGAGGCGATCTGGCACGAGCTGGAATTCGCCACCCATGCGACGACCATCGGCGCCATCACCTCGATCGCGCTCGCCGCCATCGACACCGCGCTCTGGGACCTGCGCGCGCGAAGACAGAACCTGCCGCTGTGGAAGCTCGCCGGCGGGGCGAAGGACCGCTGCCCGCTCTACACGACCGAGGGCGGCTGGCTGCATATTCCGGTGAAAGCACTCGT
>CAMLOC010000728.1 GCA_946481465.1 uncultured Shinella sp.
GAATGAGTTTCTCGGAAGAATCCGCGTGGCCGTATACGGCGAAGGTGATGCCGGTCTTGCGGAAGATATTCTCGGCGTCCCTCGATTTTGCGATCAGGCGGGCCCGATCCTGGCTTGCATACCATTCATGATAGTCTTGGTACGGCTGGCGCGGGGATAAGCCCGCATTCATCATTTCATCAAATGCCAAAGGCGTGTTCCCCTTTTTTTGCCATTTGAGTACAACATCAGGGGCAATGCAAGAACCATGCTCAATGAGCGGGAAAGAATTCTCACACCGCTTTGGACGCGGCCGAACCGGCCGGCAGGACGGTTTTCCGGCGAAACAAACTTGCGCCGCTCCGGCTTGCGGCAGGCGGCCGGGACCCGATCTGCCGAAAAGATGGGCAGATGCCGAAAAAGCCGCTTCGCCCGGTCTTTCGCTGAACCTAATCATCAAGGAAATTCTTTTGACCATCGTCGGGACGGCGCCTATCGCTCGCGCACCGATTGTTCTTTCGCCGGAAGTTTCATGTCCCTCGATCGCCTGGCTCCGGCCATCTTCGTCCTGCTCTGGTCGACCGGCTGGGTTGTCGCGAAATACGCGACCTTCGTATCCGAACCGCTGACCTTCCTTGCCATCCGCTACCTGACGGCGGCGGTGCTCTTTGCCGGCTTCTGCATCGTGACTGGCGCGGCCTGGCCGCGCGACCGGCACACGATCGTGCATGCCGTCGTCTCCGGCGCCTTCCTGCACGGGCTTTATCTCGGGGCGGTCTGGTGGGCGATCGGCGAGGGCGTGCCGGCGGCGCTTTCCTCCATCATCGCCGCGCTCCAGCCGCTGATGACGGCGCTCGCCGCGCCCTTCTTCATCGGCGAACGCCTGGGCCCGGCGCAGAAGGCGGGCCTCTGTCTCGGCTTCCTCGGCGTGTTGTTGGCGGTGCTGCCGAAATTCTTCGGCGCGGGCGCGGGGGAAATCCCCGCCTTCGCCATCGTCGTCAACATGATCGGCATGGCCGCCGTCACCTACGGCACGATCTACCAGAAGCAGCATCTCCATGCCGGCGACATCAGGGCCATCGCGACCCTGCAATATGGCGGGGCGCTCATCGTCACCGTGCCGCTGGCGCTGTGCCTCGAGAACCTGCATGTCGATTTCGGCTTCGCCTTCGTCGCGCTGCTGGCCTGGTCGGTGCTCGGCATCTCCATGGGGGCGATCCTGCTGCTGCTCTATCTTCTGCGCCGCGGCCAGGTTTCGCGCGCGGCGTCGCTGATCTATCTCGTGCCGCCGATCGCCGCCCTCCAGGCTGCCGCCATCTTCGGCGAGGAACTGACGATCCCGATGATCCTCGGCACGGTGATCGTCGTGGTCGGGGTCTACCTCACCAACCGCAAGGACGTCGCGCCGGCGGAGTAGGCAGCCGCTGGCGGGGGGGCGTGGATCCTCGGGTCGAGCCCGAGGATGACGAAAGAAGAGAGATTTTTGGGTCAAGACGCCGTTGCCGAATACCGTTCCGTTCCATGGGCAGGGCACATCTCCTCCCCTCCGTCATCCTCGGGCTCGACCCGAGGATCCACGGCCACACCCGCAACGTCGCGGCCACCCCAAACGAAAACGGCGGGCCGAAGCCCGCCGTTTCCTCAATCCGTAAAGCGATAGCTTACGCCTGTTCGCGGCGCTGGCCTTCCGCGCGGCGCGGCTTGCCGTGGTGGTTCGGCCGGCCCTGGCCGTTGCCGCCGCCATGGTTGCGGTTCTGGCGCTCGCCCTGCTTCTGCGGCGGGCGGCCGCCATGGGCGCGCTTGCCGGCGGCCGGTGCCCCGCCCTCGGAAGCGGCCTGCGCGCCGTCGCCGAAGGGCTTGCGCTGCGGGCGCTGGCCGGCGCGGCCGTTGCCGGAACGCTGGCCGCCGCCATTGCCGCGGCCCTTGCGCGACTTGCCGCCGGGGCCGGCAGTGATGACAGCCGGCGCTTCACCGCTCGCGACGGTGATCTGGATGCCCATCAGCTTTTCGATATCGCGCAGGAGATGCGCCTCGTCGGGCGTGCAGAAGGCGATGGCGATGCCGTCGCGGCCGTTGCGCGCCGTGCGGCCGATGCGGTGCACATAGGCGTCCGGCACTTCCGGCAGGTCGTAGTTGTAGACGTGGGTGACGCCCGGGATGTCGATGCCGCGGGCGGCGACGTCGGTGGCGACCAGCACGCGGATTTCGCCGTCACGGAAGGCCTTGAGGGCGCGCTCGCGCTGGCCCTGGCTCTTGTTGCCGTGGATCGAGGCGGCCTTGAAGCCGATATGGTCGAGATGCTTCATCAGCTTCTCCGCGCCATGCTTGGTGCGCGAGAAGACGAGCGACAGGCCGTCCGGATTGTCGGTGAGGGTCTTGCGCAGGATCTGCGCCTTCTGGTCCTTGCCGGGAACGTGGTGGACATACTGTTCCACCTTGTCGGCGGCCTTGCCCGGAGGTGTCACTTCGACCTTCTTCGGGTTGACGAGGTATTCGCCGGCCAGTTCGCCGATCAGCTTCGGCATGGTGGCCGAGAAGAGCAGCGTCTGGCGGTTCTTCGGCACCATCTTGGAGATCTTGCGCAGGTCGTGGATGAAGCCGAGATCGAGCATCTGGTCGGCTTCGTCGAGCACGAGATAGCGGGCCTGGGTCAGCGTCACGGACTTGCGGTTGACGAGGTCGAGCAGGCGGCCGGGCGTGGCGACGAGGATGTCGGTGCCGCGCGAGAGCATTTCGGACTGCTTGTTGATGGAGGCGCCGCCGACGACGGTGACGACGCGCAGCGGCGTCTTCTT
>CAMLOC010000729.1 GCA_946481465.1 uncultured Shinella sp.
GGGGCCAGGCGATCGTCTTCGTCGACGGCCGCTATGTCACGCAGCTTGCCGAACAGGTGGACGGCAGCGTCTTTGCCGGTGGCGACCTCGTCGGCGAACCGCCGCATCTCTGGCTGCAGAACCATGCGCCGAAGGGCTTCCGCCTCGGCATCGATCCCTGGCTGCACACCGGCGCCGAAGTGCGCCGGCTTGAAAAGGCGCTCGCCGGCGTCGGTGGCACACTGGTGTTCCTACCCTACAATCCGCTCGACAAGGCCTGGACCGACCGTCCGGCCGAACCGCTCGGCCGCGTCACCATCCAGGCGATCGACCATGCCGGGGAACTTGCCAGGGACAAGCTGGTGAAGATGGCCGAGGCGACGGCGAAGGTTGGCGCGGATGCGCTCGCCGTCACCGACCCCTCCTCCATCGCCTGGATCTTCAACATCCGCGGCAGCGACGTGCCGCACACGCCGCATCCGCTGGCCCGCGCCATCATTCCGGCGGAGGGCCGCCCGCAGCTCTTCCTCGACAAGCGCAAGACCGGCATCGAGCCGGAAGCCTACCTCACCCAGCTTGCCGACCTCGTGCCGCCCTCGCAGTTCGACGAGCGCGTCGCAGCGCTCGCCGCCGAGGGCAAGCGCATCCTGATCGATCCCGACCAAGCCCCCTTCGCGCTCGCCGAGATCGTGCGCCGCAAGGGCGGCACGCTGGTCGAGGCCGCCGACCCGGCCCGCCTGCCCCGCGCCTGCAAGAACGCCGTCGAAATCGACGGCTCCGCGCGCGCCCACCTCCAGGACGGCGCGGCCATGGTGGAATTCCTCGCCTGGCTCGACGGCACGACGCCCGGCACGCAGACCGAGATGGCCGTCACGAAGAAGCTGGAGGCCGTGCGCGCCAGCGTCGGCGAGCGCCACCAGAACCCGCTGAAGGACGTATCCTTCGACACCATCGCCGGTGCCGGCGCCCATGCCGCCATCATGCACTATCGCGTCACGACCGCCACGGACACGGTCATCGAACCCGGCACGCTGTTCCTCATCGATTCCGGCGCGCAATATATCAACGGCACGACGGACATCACCCGCACGGTGGCGATCGGCGCGGTGCCGGAGGAGCAGAAGCGCTTCTTCACGCTGGTGCTGAAGGGCATGATCGCGATCAGCACGGCGCGGTTCCCCAAGGGCACGCGCGGCTGCGACCTCGATCCGCTCGCCCGCATCGCGCTGTGGAAGGCCGGCGCCGATTTCGCCCACGGCACCGGCCACGGCGTCGGCTCCTATCTTTCCGTGCACGAGGGTCCACAGCGCATCTCGCGGCTTTCGACGCAGGAGCTGTTGGCCGGCATGATCCTCTCCAACGAGCCCGGCTACTATCGCCCCGGCGCCTTCGGCATCCGCATCGAGAACCTGATCCACGTCCTGCCGGCCGCCCCGGTCGAGGGCGGCGACATGGAGATGCTCGGCTTCGAAACGCTGACCTTCTGCCCGATCGACCGCCGGCTCGTCGTGCCCGCGCTGATGACGGACGAGGAGCTTGCCTGGCTGAACGCCTACCACGCGCAGGTGCGCGAGAAGATCGCGCCGCTGCTGTCGGACGAGGCGACGAAGCGCTGGCTGGAAACGGCGACGGCGCCGGTCAGCCGATGACGTGACGCAGCACCATCACGACCGCCCAGCCGATGGCCAGCACCGGCAGCAGTGAAAGGCGCAGGCCGATGAGGAAGGCGATGGCCATCGTCAGGCTGACGTCGAACCCGCCCGTCACGGCCGCCGGCGCCACCAGCGTGGTGAGCACGGCGGCCGGAACGGCGTTGAGCGCCGCTTCGGCGCGCGGCGGGATGCGCTTCATGCGCGTGATGAAGACATAGCCGCCGACGCGCGTCAGATAGGTCGCGATGGCGCCCGCGGCGATGATCAGCAGCGTCTGGGTGTGGAACAGCGTGTCCATGCTCATGCCTCCCCGCCCACGGTCTCGCCGACCGGTTCGGCCGGCGCCTTGTCGTCGAGCGACATGATTGCCGCGACCAGCACGCCCGCGAGCGCCCCCAGGCTGACATGCCAGGGCGAGCCGACGAAATGCAGCGCCAGGATCGAGCCCGCCGAGGAGGCGAGCACCACCGGCAGCCAGTTCGCCCGGCTGCGGAAGCCGAGCACGAGGCCCATGAAATAGATCGGCAGCAGCACGTCGAGGCCGATCGCCTTGGGATCGCCGATCAGGTTGCCGAGCAGCCCCCCGACGACCGTCAGGCAGAGCCAGGGCACATAGACGGTGAGGCCGAGCACCATGGACCAGACATAGCTGACGCGGATGCCCGCATCGGCGCGGCGTTCGGTTTCGGCGAATTGCGGATCGGTGAGGAAGAACAGCGACGTCGCCTTCTGCCAGAAGGTCAGATGCCGGATATGGGCGGCGATCGCCGCCGAATAGAGCACATGCCGGAAATTCACCGCGAAGATCGACAGCACCACCAGCCAGGGCGCGACATTGTGGTCGAAAAGCTCGACGCCGACCAACTGGCTGGCGCCGGCATAGAGCGTCGCGCTCATCAGCGCGGCTTCGGCGATCGTCAGGCCGTTGTCGATGGCGACGGCGCCGAACAGGACGGCGAAGGGTGCCGCGGCGATCGCGACGGCGCTGCCACGCCGGAAGGCGTCGCGGATTTCTTCTTTCGTGGCGGGGGTCATGGGTCTGCTCTATCTTGGGAGCCTACAGCCATAGAGCAGCATGGGCCCACCCGCAAACCAATATGGCTGATGGATCGTTCAGCGCCATTGATCGATCAGCACCGATTT
>CAMLOC010000730.1 GCA_946481465.1 uncultured Shinella sp.
GTTGGCGCCGATCGCCAGGTTGATGGTTAGCAGCACGCCGAAATAGACGGGATCGATCTCGTAGACCCGGAGAACCGGCAGGAAGACCGGCGCCAGAATGAGAATGATGGCGATCGACTCCATGAAGGTGCCAAGCACGAGGACCGCGACCATCATCAGCATGAGCGCGATCGTGGCGCTCTCGGTCGCGCCGGTAATGGCATTGACCACGAGCTGCGGCACCTGCTCGACCGTCAGGATCCAGCCGAACACCGAGGCCGCAGCGATGACGATGAGGATGGAGCCGCTCATTTCCGTCGTGTCGCGCAACAAGCTGAAAACCTTTGAGAATGTCAGCTTGCGGTAGACGAACAGGCCGACCAGCAGCGCGTAGGCGACGCCGACACCTGCCGCTTCCGTCGGCGTGAAGATGCCAAAGCGAATGCCGCCGACGATGATCACGGGCGCAAGCAGCGCGAGCACGGATTCACGCAGGGCCTCGCCGAGGCGGCCCCAGCTGAACGGCTCGCCGCCCTTCCAGCCGTTCTTGCGGGAAACCCACCATGCCACGACCATCAGGCCTAACCCGAGCAGGATGCCGGGACCGATGGAATGGATGAAGAGCTGGCCGATCGAGGTGCCGGTCGCCGTGCCGTAGACGATCAGCACGATCGACGGAGGAATGACCGTGCCGAGCGAACCGGCGCAACCAAGACCGGCAGCCGAGAAGCCCGGATGATAGCCGCGCTCCTTCATGGCTGGTAGCAGCATGGAGCCGATCGCCACGACGTCTGCCACGCCCGACCCCGAGAGGGAGCCGAACATCATGCAGGCCGCGATCATCACGATGGCGAGACCACCCGTGCGCTGCCCGACGACCGCTGCACATAGATTGACGATCCTTGGTGCGAGGCCGCCATGAACCATCAGCAGGCCGGCGAGCAGGAACAGCGGGATGGCAAGCAGCGTGAAGCTGTCGATGCCTGCGACCATGCGCTGTGCGACCACCATAACCGGCACGGCGTCACCCACCACCAGATAGGCGACCGACGAAAGCGCAAGTGCGATCACGATCGGCGTATCGATCAAGAGCAGGAGAACGAAAACGGCAAAAAGAACGAGGAGTGCGAGACTCATTTGCGCAACTCCGCGGCAACGAGGGCAACAAAAGCGGCAGCCGCGGTAACCGGAAGCGCCAGATAAGAGAGCCCGGCAGGCCAGCTGAGAACGGTCGTCTCGTGTGACCAGGTCAACGCGGTTATCTGCCATCCGGACCAGAACACGACGATCAGGAACAGGAGCGACGCCAGCCGCGCGAGAAGTGCCACGAATGACCGGAACCGGCCGGGCTTGAGCATCAGGTCCGTCAGGCCGGCGCAAAGATGCGTGTTGCGCACGAAGGCGGAAACCGCGCCGATGAACGTCACCCAGACGAGCAGCAGACGCGGGACTTCCTCCGACCAGCGCGGCGTGAAGGAAAATGCGTAGCGGCAGATGACGACGTAGACGATGATGACGGTGAAGATGGCGATGCCCAGACCACCCAGGACGCCAGCTACGCTGTCTATGGCATTGGAAATCCGCGAACGCGGTATTGGCGCGTTTTGCATGGCAGCCTCGCTGATGTGGATGAGAACGCGACTTGCCCGCCGGGGGGCAAGGAAATCCCGCCCGCCTTTGGCGGACGGGACGAACACGTTACTTGCGATAGCTGTCCATGATTTCGAGCAGCTCGGGACCGAAGACGTCCTTTTCGCTTTCCCAGATCGGCTTCAGCGCGTCGACGAAGGCGGCCTTGTCCACCTCGTTGAACTGCATGCCCTTCGACTTCAGCTTCTCGATCAGCGCGACCTCGTTGTCGGCGACCATCTGGCGCTGCACGTTGCCCCACTTGACGGCTGCTTCCTTGACGATGGCCTGGTCCTCGGGCGAAATCTGCGCCCAGGTCGTGCTCGATACCGTCAGGCACGCAGCGCCCCAGATGTGGCCGGTCATCGAAACGTATTTCTGCACTTCGTAGAACGACGAGGCGTCGATGATCGAAAGCGGGTTTTCTTGCGCGTCGAACACGCCCTGCTGCAGAGCCGAGTAAAGCTCGCCAAAGGCCAGCGGCGCGGGCTGCGCGCCCAGCGTTTCGAACGTGGCAAGGCGCACCTTGTCCGGCGTGACGCGGATCTTGATGCCGGCAAGATCGGCCGGCTTGACGATCGGATGTTTGTTGTTGGTGATGTTGCGGAAACCGTTCTCCCACCAGGCGAGAACCTCGATGCCCTTCGGGCGCAGCAGGTCGGCAAGCGCGGTGCCAAGCTTGCCGTCGAGTGCGGCGAAAGCCTGTTCGCGACTGGTCCAGGCATAGGGCATTTCTATTACGCCGAATTTCGGCTCGACGAACTGGAACGAACCGCTGCCGATCAGGCCGCCCTGGATGGTGCCGATCTGCATGCCTTCGATGACTTCCTTCTCCGTGCCAAGCTGGCCGGAGGGGTAGATCTCGATCTTGACGCGGCCTTCGGTCTTTTCGGCGACGTCCTTTGCAAAGTCGACCGAGGCCTTGTTCCAGCTGTGCGTGTCGGCAAGGACGTGTCCGAGGCGGATCGTCGTCTCGGCCAGGGCGGCCGAAGACGCGGAAAGGCCGATCATGCCGGCGATCACCGTTGCGGTCAGGCCGCGCGAAATTCTCGATATGCCCAGTTTCATAGCACCCTCATTCGTTGCGTTTATTCTGGGGACATTAGGCGGCCACGGTTCTCGCAACGCAAATAGCCGGGTTCAATGGCAAACATTGCGT
>CAMLOC010000731.1 GCA_946481465.1 uncultured Shinella sp.
GGCCAGTGCCCTTCATCAGGCCGTTTTCGAGGTGGGTGTATTCGAAGGTGATCGCAGAGCAGTGGCCGCCGTGATGGGCGACTTCCTTCGGCTGCAGCCAGTGGCGGATGTGGACGCCCTTGGAGGTCGCGAGATCCTGCTCGAACTCGGAGGCGTTCATGTGCTCCTTGCCGCGGCGGTAGCAGATCGTCACTTCCTCGGCGCCGAGCAGCTTCGCCTGCACGGCGGCGTCGATCGCCGTCATGCCGCCGCCGATGACGACGACGCGCCGGCCGACTGCAACGGTCGCCTTGTCCGTCGCCTGGCGCAGTTCCGCGATGAAATCGACGGCATCGACGACGCCCGGCAGGTTTTCGCCCTCCGCGCCGAGTGCGTTGACGCCGGCAAGGCCCATGCCGAGGAAGACGGCGTCGAAATTGGCGGTGAGGTCGGCGAGTGTGAAGTCGCGGCCGAGCTTCAGGCCGTTCTTCACCTCGATGCCGCCGATCGACAGCACGTAATCGACTTCCGCTTGCGCGAAATCGTCGACCGCCTTGTAGGTGGCGATGCCGTATTCGTTGAGGCCGCCGGCCTTTTCGCGCGCCTCGAAGATGACGACGTCATGGCCGTCCATGGCGAGGCGATGGGCGCAGGCAAGGCCCGCCGGGCCGGCGCCGACGACCGCCACGGCCTTGCCGGTGCGGGCGGCGCGTTCGTAGAAATGCTTGTTTTCCGTTATCGCCACGTCGGTCGCATAGCGCTGCAGGCGGCCGATCTCCACCGGGCGATGCTCGGCCGTGTTGCGCACGCAGGCCTCTTCGCAAAGCGTCTCGGTGGGACAGACGCGGGCGCACATGCCGCCGAGGATGTTCTGGTCGAAGATGGTCTTGGCCGAACCGATCGGATTGCCTGTCGAGATCTGGCGGATGAACATCGGAATGTCGATGGAGGTGGGACAGGCCGTCATGCACGGCGCGTCGTGACAGAAGTAGCAGCGGTCCGCGGCGACCAGGGCCTCGTGATCGTCGAGGCGCGGATGAAGGTCGGAAAAGTTCGTTTCGTATTCGGCCGGCGCAAGACGCCCCCGATGAATCCCAGATTGCGTCGTTCCCATCTTTATCTCCCATTCGCGTGGGCTTTTTGAATAGGAGAACGGTAACTCAGGTTTATTTTTTTATCAAACGGTAAAACTTCAAAAGAAATGCTGGTTTTTCAGGGGGTGCAGCGGAAATAAACATGAGGAAACGGGTTATGTTTTCCCTATGCGCTGCGGAAGACTGTTCCGGTCGCGTCATCAGATGACGTTTGACAGGTCGCCGGAAAAGATGCAGCAAATCCTCTGGAACAGCAGGGGAAAACCATGGCGAAGCGGGCGGAAACAACCGGGCGGCTCGACGATGCGGCAAGGGCCGGTTGGCTCTATTACGTCGCGGGTCGCACGCAGGACGAAATCGCCGCCGCCATGGGCATCTCCCGCCAGTCGGCGCAGCGGCTCGTGTCGCTCGCCGTCGCCGAGCGGCTGATCAAGGTGCGGCTCGACCACCCGATCGCCGAATGCCTGGAGCTTGGCGAGGAGCTGAAGAAGAAGTTCGGCCTCGTGCATGTCGATATCGTGCCGAGCGATCCGGGCTCGACCTCCACGACGATCGGCATCGCGGAGGCGGGCGCGGCGGAGATCGAGCGCTGGCTGAAGAAATCCGAGCCGATCGTACTCGCCGTCGGGACGGGGCGCACGCTGAAGGCGGCGATCGACCAGCTTCCGGCGATGGAATGTCCGCAGCACCGCATCATGTCGCTGACCGGCAATATCGGGCCGGACGGCTCGGCGGCCTATTACAACGTCATCTTCTCGATGGCCGATGCCGTCAAGGCGCGGCACTATCCGATGCCCCTGCCGGTGCTGGTCTCCTCCACGGAGGAACGCGATCTCCTGCACAAGCAAAGCCTCGTGCAATCGACCCTCCAGCTCGGCCGCGAGGCCGACGTCGCCTTCGTCGGCATCGGCGAACTTGGCGCCGACGCGCCGCTCTGCCTCGATGGCTTCCTCGATCCGCAGGAGATGTCGCGGCTGATGGAGGAGGGGGCCGCCGGCGAGATCTGCGGCTGGATGTTCGACCGCGACGGCAAGCTGCTCGACGGCAGCATCAACGAGCGCGTCGCCTCCGTGCCGCTGCCGCCGCGCGAGACCACCACGGTCATCGGCCTTGCCAAGGGCAAGCGCAAATATGCGGCGCTGCTGGCGGCATTGCGCGGGCGCATGATCAACGGCGTCATCACCGACGAGGCGACCGCTCGCCACCTGCTTTCCGCCTGATCCGGACTACCGTCGGACCCTCACCCCGAAAAATTTCTCCATGAGATTCAACGGCGGCTGCCCTGCTTTGTGCGGTGCAGCAACGAATGGCCGTTGACTTGTCGCGGCAATATGCGAGTAATTGCCCATGAGCAAAGCAAATGCTCAAAGCCTTTCTGGGAGGAAGATAATGTACTTGAAGACCCTTTTGCTGGGCACCTGCTCGGCTGCGCTCCTGTGCGGTTTCGCCAATGCCGAAACGCTGACCATCGCCACCGTGAACAACGGCGACATGATCCGCATGCAGGGGCTGACGGACGAATTCACCGCCAAGAACCCCGATATCGAACTCAACTGGGTAACGCTGGAAGAGAACGTGCTTCGCGAGCGCGTCACGACCGACATCGCCACCAAGGGCGGCCAGTACGACATCGTCACGATCGGCAACTACGAAGTTCCGATCTGGGCGAAGCAGGGCTGGCTCGTCGCGCTCG
>CAMLOC010000732.1 GCA_946481465.1 uncultured Shinella sp.
GCAAGGGCGGCAACCAGACCCCGGTTCTGACCCGCTCGCCCGCCGGCTCCATCCACGAGGTCGAGATCGCCTTCGCCGACGCCATGACGACGGGCGGCATCGAAAGTGGGGCGGGCGTGGAACTGCCGGGCGGCGTGACGGCGGCGCTGCGCAGCGAGCACAAGGGCAAGGGCGGCATTCCCGACGAGGACCGCGTCAACCGCCGCGACAAGAAGGGCCGCATCGTCGCCGTCCTGCCGGTGACCCCGCCGAAGGGCTTTGCCGCCGGCTCCATCCTGGAACGCACCAGCTTCCTGCTCTCGCCGGCCTTCGATACCGGCCAGCGCATGGCCTTCGCCAAGCCGAAGATAAAGGGCAAGGAAATCGAGATCGCCACCGCCTTCTACAAAAAAGAGCCGGTGCGCGAGAATCCCGGCGTGTCGCCGATGATTGCAAGCCTCGTGACCAACGACAATGCCGACGTGCTGGCGACCGCCTATGCCCGCGTCGAGCCGGACTATGCCCGGGAATCGCCGTTCGATTCCATCATGAAGCCGAAGAAGGAAGCCGGTCGCTTCGTGCCGGACATCGCGCCGGACGATCACGCCTGGGCCGCCACCGCGCTGCCGGCGACGGTCTTCACCGCCAAGGAGCAGAAGTGCCTTGCCGAAGGCATCTATTTCGAGGCGCGCGGCGAGGAGGTGAAAGGCCAGGCCGCCGTCGCGCAGGTCATCCTCAACCGCGTGCGCAATCCCGCCTATCCGAGCACGATCTGCGGCGTCGTCTACCAGAACGAAAACTGGCGCAATCGCTGCCAGTTCTCGTTTGCCTGCGACCGCATCCCCGACCTGATCCTCTCGCCCTGGCACTGGAAGACGGCCAAGGAGATCGCCATGGCCGTCACCGCCGGCAAGATCTGGTTCGACGATGTCGGCTCGGCCACCCACTACCACGCGACCTATGTGAACCCGCCCTGGGGGCGCACGATGAAGCGGGTGGCCAAGATCGGCAAGCACATCTTCTACCGCACCTATGGCGGCGGCTGGAGCTGAGGGGCGGCTGTGGTGAGTCCGCGCCACAGCCTTCGCGATTCCCGGCGCGATCGATCACGCTGACGCGAGATTCCGGCTAGCCTATTGATTTTCCAGTAAAAAAATGGTGTTGCGCAAAGCTTCGCCATGCCTTGACTATGCCGGCACCTAAAACTATGTTGCGGCCGACTTCGAAAGGGGTCGGATGTGGCTTGAATCCTAGCCTGCAATATGTCCGCAATGGGGCGAAAGCCTTGGCGGAAGAAAGACAGGAGCATGCCATGGCCGACGATCGAAAGACAAGTCTGGAAGATCGGCTGAAGCGCCTGGACGCGGAACTCGCGGAACGGCGCAAGGACGACGGGGCGGAAAAAGCCGCCGAGGCACGGGCATCCGAGAGTCGCAAGGGCTACGCGGTCGCCATGAAGCTCTCGAGCGAGTTCGTCGCCGCCGTCATCGTCGGGGCGCTTCTGGGCTATCTTTTGGACCATTTTGCGGGTACAGGGCCGTGGGGGATGATCGTTCTCCTGCTCCTCGGCTTCTGCGCCGGCGTTCTGAACGTCATGCGCGCGGCCGGCATGGTGGCATCGCCCCATCCGGTCGACAGGCTGGCAGGGCGGGAGCCCGGCAAGGCCGGCGGCGGGCGGGACGAGACCAAACCGAGGGATGGCGCCTGACGGCGCGGTCCCGTTCATGGGTGACTTCCGCCGCAAGGCGGGCAAGCAAGAGAGATAAGCGGTGTCCAACGATCCGACCCATCAGTTCCTGGTCAACAAGATTGTTCCGATCGAAATCGGCGGCATCGATTTCTCGTTCACCAACGCCTCGCTGTTCATGGTCGCCACCGTCGCGGCTGCAGCCGGCTTCCTCTATTTCACGACCGGCCAGCGCGGCCTCGTTCCGAGCCGCATGCAGTCGGTCTCGGAAATGTCCTACGAATTCGTCGCCTCGATGCTCCGGGAAGGGGCGGGCAGCCACGGGATGAAGTTCTTCCCGCTGGTCTTCTCGCTCTTCATGTTCGTGCTGACGGCGAACCTGCTCGGCATGGTGCCCTACTTCTTCACGGTCACCAGCCAGATCATCGTCACCTTCGCGCTGGCCATCCTCGTCATCGGCACCGTGATCGTCTACGGTTTCTACAAGCACGGCTTCGGCTTCCTCAAGCTCTTCGTGCCGTCGGGCGTTCCCGGCGCGCTTCTGCCGCTGGTCGTCTCGATCGAGGTCATCTCGTTCCTCTCGCGCCCGATCAGCCTCTCGATCCGTCTCTTCGCCAACATGCTGGCGGGTCACATCACGCTGAAGGTCTTCGCCGGCTTCGTCACCTCGCTCGGCGCGCTCGGCGCCGTCGGTGTCGCCGGTGCGATCCTGCCCCTTCTCATGACCGTCGCCCTGACCGGTCTCGAATTCCTCGTGTCGTTCCTGCAGGCCTATGTCTTCGCAGTTCTGACATGCATGTACCTCAACGATGCCGTGCATCCGGGTGGTCACTAAGGAAACAGTCGCCGGCGCCCTCGGGCGTCGCTCATAAGCCGCAACAACCCATTCAAGGAGTTCAACATGGAAGCGGAAGCAGCAAAGTTCATCGGCGCAGGTCTTGCCACGTTCGGTCTCGCCGGCACGGCTCTCGGCCTCGGCAACATCTTCGGCAACTACCTGGCCGGCGCTCTGCGCAATCCGTCTGCTGCCGACAGCCAGTTCGGCCGTCTCGTATTCGGCTTCGCCGTTACGGAAGCTCTGGGCATCTTCTCGCTGCTC
>CAMLOC010000733.1 GCA_946481465.1 uncultured Shinella sp.
CAGACATGTTCTTCGACGCGCGGGTCGATATTGGCGAAGGTGCCGACGGCGCCGGAGATCGCACCGGTGGCGATTTCCGCGCGGGCGGCCACGAGGCGGGCGCGGCCCCGGTCCATCTCGGCATAGAAGCGGGCGAGCGTCAGGCCCATCGTCGTCGGCTCGGCATGGATGCCGTGGCTGCGGCCGATGCGGATCGTATCCTTGTGCTCGAAGGCGCGGGTCTTCAGCGCCGTAAGCACGCGGTCCATGCCGGAAAGCAGGATGTCGGCGGCGCGCACGAGCTGGATGTTGAAAGTCGTGTCGAGCACGTCGGAGGAGGTCATGCCCTGGTGCACGAAGCGGCTGTCCGGGCCGACGAATTCGGCAAGATGCGTCAGGAAGGCGATGACGTCATGCTTGGTGACGGCCTCGATCTCGTCGATGCGGGCGACATCGAATTCGGCCTTGCCGCCCTTTTCCCAGATCGTCTCGGCGGCCGATTTCGGGATGACGCCGAGCTCGGCGAGCGCGTCGCAGGCATAGGCTTCGATTTCGAACCAGATGCGGAACTTCGTTTCGGGCGACCAGATGGCGACCATGTCCGGTCGGGAATAGCGAGGGATCATCGGCTCTTGGCTTTCCTTGGCAGTGTGGGAGTTGCCGCCGCTTTAGCAAAGATGGCCGGCAAGCTCAACGTATGGATCGGGAGAGCCACAGGCTGGCGCCTGCAACGACGGGCAAACCGACCGGCAGGTACAGGCTGAGGCCCATGACGAGGAACTGGTAGCCGGCCCCGGCAATGGTGAAGACGAGCTGGTAGAGCCAGATGCGCGTACCGGGCGGGTGATGCCATTGCGCATAGAACAGCCGGTAGTCGAGGGCGAAGAAGAAGGCCGTCACGGCGATGGTGCCGAGGCTGAGCAGCGCGAAATGGGCGGCGAAACGGGTTTCGAACGGACGGCGGCGGGTGAGGGCCCGCGCCAGCGGCAGGGCGATGGGCCAAGCGGCGAGGCCGCCGGCGAAATAGATCATGAGGATCCGCGCGAGCTGGAAGTTTTCCGCGCGCCCCTGCAGCTTCAACGACAGGAAGGCGCCGGCGGCCATCAGCACGCCCCAGCCGAGCGCGCCGCCGAGATAGACCGGCAGCGAGGGGAAGACCGGCGTCGACGACCGGAGCCTTGCAGCCTCGGGTTCGCCTCGTCCTGCCGCGACAAGCTCCATGGTCAGGGCCGGAAGGGCAGGGCGATCCAGCGCCCGTCGCTGCCCTCGAAGCCGAAGCTGCGCACCAGGACGAGCGCGACATGGACCGGGTCGCCCTCGCGCGGATGGAAGGTCAGTGCGCCGGAAAGCTGATAGGAGAGCGGACAGGCGCGGCTTTCGGGCACGCGCGTATCCTCATGCACGACGGTATCGACTGCCGCGCCGTCGCGCCTGACGAGTTTCAGGCGAAACCCCTTGCCGCCCTCCGGCGTGATGTCGCGGCAGGTGTCGGAGACCGGAAGCGGGATTTCCTCGAGCGCCAGGGCGAAGCTGTCGCCCGGCACCGGCTCAACGGCGTGTTGCAGGTATTCGATGCGGCTCTTGTCGGCGCCGACCTCGCCCATCGGGTTGAAGGCGGCAAGGATGCCGGGATGGGAGAACACCCTGTGCGTTTCGATCAGCGCCTTGGCCTTGTCGCGGCTTTGCGCGCGGGCTTTCGCGATGTCCGCCGCCTCGTCGTCGATACGCACGCGGATCGGCGTGCCGGGGAGATAGGCGTCCTTCTGCGTGTCGATGAAATAGACGGTGGAATAGGGAAAGCCCGAACCGTCCTGGACGCCGAATTCCTCGAAAGCATAGACCTTGCCGTCGGGCGAGAAGCCGAGTGACTGGAAGGCGGAGAAATCGCCGGCCGTCGCCCCTGCCGTCGTCAGCAGGACGGCCGCCAGGGCGCTCGCCGCTTTCCGGAAAATCCTCACCCCCGCGCGCCCTCCGCATTGCTGCGCAGAGTGTCGATGGTTTTGCGATAGGCGTCAACATGGCCGCCGCCGAAGATGGCCGAGCCGGCGACGAAGACATTGGCGCCGGCCGCCGCGGGCATGGCGATCGTATCGACCGCGATGCCGCCGTCGACCTGAATGTCGATCGGCCGGTCGCCGACCATCTTGCGCACGCGGCGCAGCTTCTCCTGCATGGCGGGAATGAACTTCTGGCCGCCGAAGCCGGGATTGACCGTCATGACGAGGATGAGGTCGATCTTGTCGAGCAGGTAGTCGAGGACGCTTTCCGAGGTGGCCGGGTTGATCGAAACGCCGGCGCGCTTGCCGAGCGCGCGGATCGCCTGCAGCGAGCGGTCGAGATGCGGGCCGGCCTCGGCATGGACGGTGATGATGTCGGCGCCCGCTTCCGCAAAGGCCGCCAGATAGGCATCGGCCGGGGCGATCATCAGGTGGCAATCGAAGACCTTGTCGGTGCGGCCGCGGATCGCCTTGATGACCGGCGGCCCGAAGGTGATGTTGGGCACGAAATGCCCGTCCATGACGTCGAGATGGATCCAGTCGGCGCCGGCCGCCGCAACCGCCTCCACCTCCTCGCCGAGCCTGGAAAAATCCGAGGCGAGCACGGAGGGCGCGATCAATATGTCTTGCATGCTCGTCGATCCAGCTGAGGCCGGTCCTCCGCTAGCCGGCCGCGGGCCGCTTGTCGACAGAAAAGGCAGGCGGCAAGTCGATGCCTTCCCGTCGCAAAGGCGGCCGGGGCCGAGTGCCGCGGCCCTCCGGCGACTGGCCGGCGGCAGCG
>CAMLOC010000734.1 GCA_946481465.1 uncultured Shinella sp.
ATGGAGTCCCAGCGGAAGCCGTGTCGACAGTCAAATTCTCATCCATTCTTCTCAAGCTGATGCCAGCAATCGCGCTGACATTGGTCGGCGCGCCGGTTCTTTTGGCCGCAGCACCTGCTCACGCGGATTTTCGTGTCTGCAATGGCACGCAAAACCTCGTCGGCGTGGCCATTGGCTATCGCGCCGCCGAAGGCTGGATTTCGGAAGGGTGGTGGCAGGTTCCGGCCTCCAGCTGCGCGACTCTCATCGAGGGTGAACTGCAATCCCGCTACTATTATCTCTACGCGGAAGATGCCGCGCGTGGCGGGCGCTGGACCGGTGACGTGAACATGTGCGTTGCCGAAAACGAGTTCAAGATCACCGGCGTCGGTGATTGCTTCGCTCGCGGCTATCAGCGCATGGGATTCAAGGAATATGACACGGGCCGTCAGGGAAGCTGGATGGTCCAGTTGTCTGATACGCCTGGTACGCAAGAAGGCCAGAACTGATGAAGCGCAATCGCAAAGTGAAGATCCTCGCAACGCTGGGGCCTGCCTCCTCCGACGAGGCGATGATCGAGAAATTGCATCTGGCAGGCGCCGACCTCTTCCGCATCAACATGAGCCATGCCAGCCATGATGTGATGCGCACGCTGATCGAGCGGATCCGCTCGGTCGAAGCGCGGAACGGCCGCCCCATTGGCATTCTCGCCGACCTGCAGGGTCCCAAGCTGCGCGTCGGAAAGTTTGCAAATACCAAGGTGACCTTGGCTCCGGGCCAGACCTTCACGCTCGACAACAATGAAGCGCCGGGTGATGAGACCCGTGTTTTCCTGCCGCATCCGGAAATCCTGGAGTCCGTAAAGCCGGGTCATCGCCTGCTGATCGACGATGGCAAGCTGATGCTGAAGGCGGAAAAGTGCGACGGTAAGAGCATTGTCTGCACTGTGGTTGCCGGAACCTCCATCTCTGACCGCAAGGGCGTCAGCCTGCCGGATACGCTGCTCGCCGTCGGTGTTCTGACCGACAAGGACCGCGCTGATCTCGATGCCGTCCTCGCAACCGACCAGGTGGATTGGGTGGCGCTTTCCTTCGTGCAGCGTCCGGAAGATCTGGCAGAAGTGCGCAAGATCTCCAAGGGCCGCGTCGGCCTGATGTCCAAGATCGAAAAGCCACAGGCCATCGAGCGCATCGAGGAAATCATCGAGCTTTCCGACGCGCTGATGGTAGCCCGTGGCGACCTGGGCGTGGAAATGCCGCTGGAAGCCGTTCCGGGCCTGCAGAAGCAGTTGACCCGCGCCTGCCGCCGCGCCGGCAAGCCGGTGGTCGTTGCCACGCAGATGCTGGAATCGATGATCTCCGCCCCGGTGCCGACCCGTGCCGAGGTCTCCGACGTCGCGACCGCCGTCTTCGAGGGCGCGGACGCCGTGATGCTGTCGGCCGAATCCGCCTCGGGCGATTATCCGGTCGAGGCCGTCTCCACCATGGCTTCGATCGCCAGCAAGGTCGAGCGCGATCCGCACTATCCGGGCATCATCTATGCCCAGCGCTCGACGCCGGAAGCGACGGGTGCCGACGCCATCTCGCTCGCCGCCCGCCAGATCGCCGAAACGCTGAAGCTGTCGGCCATCGTCTGTTACACGTCCTCGGGCACGACGGGCCTGCGCGCCGCGCGCGAGCGGCCGGAGGTGCCGGTCCTGGCGCTGTCGCCGGTCATCGAGACGGCACGCCGCCTCTCGGTCGTCTGGGGCCTGCACTGCGTCGTCACGGGCGATGCGGAAGACCTCGACGACATGGTGAACCGCGCCTGCCGCATCGTCGTTGCGGAAGAGTTCGGCAAGCCGGGCGACCGCATCATCATTTCGGCCGGCGTGCCGCTGCGCACGCCCGGTGCGACCAACATGCTGCGCATCGCCTACATCGGCGCGGACGGCGTCAGCGGCGTCTGAGGCGCTATATTCTTCACGAAATCCTTCGCAAGGCGGGCTTTGGCCCGCCTTGTCGATTCTAGGGGCTTGCCGCGGGTTATGTGCGCCGGCCGGTCAGCTTTTCGGCGAGGTCGCCCATTTCCTTCTGCGCCTGCCGCTCGGCGGGGTATATGTCGAGGAAGCGCTCCCAGGCCCGCAGCGCCATCTCGTCGCGCCCCGCTTGCGCCAGGATCGCCGCCATGCCGGCGAGCGCGCCGAAATGGCGGGGTTCTCGGGCCAGCACCTGGTTGATGTCGGACATCGACTTGCGGCGGTTACCCATCATGAAGTGCAGCGTGGCCCGGCGGATCCAGCCCTCGACATAGTCGGGCTTCAGGCGAATCGCCTCGTCGAGGAAATCGAGCGCCGCGGCGTTCCGTTCCTCCGAAACGGCCTTGTCGGCCCACTGGATGAGAAGGTTGATGCTGGCGCTGCCCGATTCCTGCCATTCCCGGCGAATCTGGTCGGCAACGCCGCGGGCCTTGTCCGCATCGGCCTCGTGCTTCAGTTCGGTAAAGAGTTTCTCGAGCCGCTGGGCGGGCGTCGTGAAGGCGCCGGAGGCGGGATCGACGGAGGCCTTGTCCGCCGGCTGCGCGAGGGCTGCGCTCGGTGCGGCGCCGGTCAGGGCGAGGGAAAGGCAGAGTGCTGTAAGCATGAAAAAGCGCATGGCGGCTATGGTAAACCGCCATGGCGCAACTTCAAATCAATATTTTTCGATCATCGCATCCCTGTGCGGGACGGCGACCACGACGCTTGATCAGCCCTGACGAGCCTTGAAGCGCGGGTTCTGCTTGTTGATGATGTAGATGCGG
>CAMLOC010000735.1 GCA_946481465.1 uncultured Shinella sp.
GCGGACGGGACCTTGCATCCGTTGCAGGAAGCATTCCGCCACGAACATGGCCTGCAGTGCGGTTTCTGCACGCCGGGCATGCTGATGCGGTCGTTCCGGCTGTTGCAGGAGATTCCCGATCCGAGCGAGGAACAGATCCGCTGGGGCATTTCGGGGAATCTCTGCCGCTGCACCGGCTATCAGAACATCGTGAAGTCGATTCAGCGCGCCGCGCAGGCTTCATCGGCGATGGAGGCGGCGGAATGAACGAGATCACACTCGCCACGCGTGCGGAGCGCACGGAGAAGCTCGAGGGCATCGGCTGCAAGCGCAAGCGGGTGGAGGATATCCGCTTCACCCAGGGCCGCGGCAATTATGTGGATGACATCAAGCTGCCGGGCATGTTGTTCGGTGATTTCACGCGCAGCCCTCATGCCCATGCGCGGATCAAGAAGATCAACAAGGATTCGGCGCTCGCCATTCCGGGGGTGCTCGCGGTCGTCACCGCCGAAGATCTGATACCGCTCAACCTTCACTACATGCCGACGCTCGCCGGCGATGTGCAGGCCGTTCTGGCGCACGAGAAGGTGCTCTTCCAGAACCAGGAAGTCGCTTTCATTGTCGCGCGCGACCGCTACGCGGCTGCCGATGGCGCGGAGGCGCTCGAAATCGAATATGAGGAACTGCCGCCGCTGATCGACCCGCATCATTCGCTCGATGCGGACGCGCCGATCCTGCGGGAGGACATCAAGGACAAGACGGAGGGCGTGCACGGCCCCCGCGAACACCCCAACCACATCTTCACCTGGTCCGCCGGCGACGAAGCCGCGACCGAAGCCGCCTTCGCATCGGCCGATGTGGTCGTGAAGCAATATCTGGCGCATCCGCGCGTCCATCCATGCCCGCTCGAGACCTGCGGATCGGTCGCGCACATGGACCCCATAACCAAGCAGCTGACGCTCTGGGGCACGTTCCAGGCGCCCCATGTGGTGCGCACCGTCGCTTCGCTGATCGCGGGCATTCCCGAGCACAAGATACGTGTCGTCGCCCCCGACATCGGCGGGGGATTCGGCAACAAGGTTGGCGTCTATCCGGGCTATGTCATGTCCATCGTCGCCTCGATCGTGACAGGAAAGCCGGTCAAGTGGATCGAGGACCGGATGGAGAATCTCTCCACCACCGCCTTTGCCCGTGACTATCATATCATGGCGGAGCTGGCGGCGACGAAGGAGGGCAAGATCCTGGCGATGCGCACCAATGTGCTCGCCGACCATGGCGCCTTCGACGCCTGCGCGGACCCGACGAAGTTCCCCGCCGGCCTCTATCATGTCTGCACCGGCTCCTATGACATTCCGTCGGCCTTCGTTTCCGTGAAGGGCGTCTACACGAACAAGGCTCCGGGCGGCGTTTCCTATCGCTGCTCTTTCCGGGTAACCGAAGCGGCCTATACGATCGAACGGATCATCGAGGTGCTGGCTCTGAAGCTCGGCATGGACGCCGCCGAATTGCGGCAGAGGAATTTCATCAAGCCCGAGCAATTTCCCTATGTTTCCGCAACCGGCTGGGAATATGACAGCGGCGACTACCCGACCGCCATGGCCAAGGCGATGCAGGCGGTCGACTATGCCGGTCTGCGCGCCCGCCAGGCCCGAATGCTGGAAGACTTCAAGGCCGGCCGATCGCGCGAACTGCTTGGCATAGGAATCTCCTTCTTCACGGAAATCGTCGGCGCAGGTCCGTCGAAGAATTGCGATATTCTGGGCATCGGCATGTTCGACAGCTGCGAGATCCGCGTTCATCCCACGGGCGCGGCGATTGCTCGCCTGGGCACCAAATCGCAGGGTCAGGGACATGAAACCACCTACGCCCAGATCCTCGCCACCGAAACCGGCCTGCCGGCCGATATGATCGCCATAGAGGAAGGCGATACCGACACGGCGCCCTACGGCCTCGGCACCTATGGCTCACGCTCCACTCCGGTCGCCGGCGCGGCCTGCGCGCGGGCCGGCCGCAAGATCCGGCACAAGGCGCAGCTCATCGCCTCGCACCTGCTCGAAGTCCACCATGACGATCTCGAATGGGATGTCGACGGCTTCGTGGTCAAGGGCATGAGCGACCGGCGCAAGTCGATGAAGGAGATCGCGTGGGCCGCCTACAACAATGTGCCGCCGGGCATGGAAATGGGACTGGAGGCGGTCGACTATTATGATCCGCCCAATTTCACCTTCCCTTATGGCGCCTATTTCTGCGTCATGCGGATCGATGTCGATACCGGCGAAACCCATGTCGAGCGTTTCTATGCGCTCGACGATTGCGGCACGCGCATCAATCCTATGATCATCGAGGGCCAGGTGCATGGCGGCCTGACGGAGGCCTTCGCCGTCGCCATGGGACAGCTCATCGACTTCGATGAAAGCGGCAACGTTCTGGGGGCGAGCCTGATGGACTTCTTCCTGCCCACCGCGGTCGAGACGCCGAAATGGGAAACGGACTATACCGAAGTGCCGAGTCCCCATCATCCGATCGGCGCGAAGGGCGTGGGCGAGAGTCCGCATGTCGGCGGCGTCCCCGCCTTCTCGAATGCCGTCAACGATGCCTTCGCGAAGCTGGGCGGCGTGCACACGCATATGCCGCATACGGCGGCGCGGATCTGGGCCTATGCGCGCGAGCTAGGCCTGCACGGCAGCTGACGCCGGACTCGGGAGAAGGCCGTGAGCCTATTGTCGGAGATCGCCACGCCGGCGGGGTTTCGTGAAGCTCTGGCCGGGGTCGGTTACG
>CAMLOC010000736.1 GCA_946481465.1 uncultured Shinella sp.
TTCCGGTCGAGCAAGCCTTCACCCTGGTCTAGTGCCGGCCTGTGCGGCGCGGCCGGAGATGTCCGCACCTCGCGGACCGGAGCTTGTGATGGTTACCCATTGTGTCACAAATTGGGCGTGATGCGTCGTTCCCAAGGCAGAAAGCCCCGTCCGCCCCTCGACAAGGACAGGCTGAACGAGCTCGCGCTCTTCTACGTCGGCCGCTACGCGACGACGCGCGCGAAGCTGTCCGCATACCTTGCTCGCAAGGTGCGCGAACGCGGCTGGCGAGGCGAGAGCGAGCCCGACGTCGAGCGGCTGGTCGAGCGCTTCGCCGAGACGGGGCTCGTCGACGATGCGTCCTTCGCACTGGCCAAGTCCCGGTCCCTATCGGAGCGCGGCTATGGGCGGGGACGGGTGCGCCAGGCGCTTCGTGCGGCTGGGATCGAAGAGGCTGATGGCGAGGCGGCGCACGAGCTTGCGGCGGAGCAGGCCGTGGACGCCGCTGTCCGCTTTGCCCGGCGAAGGAGGATCGGGCCATTCGCAACACAGATTGCGGACAGGCCGGCACGCGAGAAGGCACTCGCCGCGATGATCCGTGCCGGGCACGGTTTCGACCTTGCCCGATCCGTTGTCGACATGCCTCCGGGCACGGAAATCGACATAGATGAGTTGCGGTCTAAAACCTCTTAAGTCGGTTTCCCGACACATTCACAAATGTTAGTGATAGCGCGTGGAGCGCAAGAGATCCGTAGCGGCCGCCGGACCGCAGCCTCAGCCCGAGCTTGAGCCCGAGGCCGAGCCGATGGGCGTCGACGTGTCGGACGCGGTGATGGAACCGCATGCCGAAGACGATATGGAGCCCGTCGTCGGGCGCGTGAAATGGTTCGACGCGACCCGGGGCTTCGGGTTCATCGTCAGCGACGCGCTCGAGGGCGACATATTGGTGCACTTCAGCGTGCTTCGCGAGCATGGGCGAAGGAGCCTTCCCGAAGGCGCGCTCATCGAATGCGTTCCGATGCGCCTCGACCGCGGGCTGCAGGCGAAGAGGATCATTTCGATCGACACCGGCCCTGCCGTCGCTCCGCCGCCGCGGCCGCCGCGCTCGACCTCGAAGGACGTTGACCGTAGAGCTTTGTCCGAATCCGCCGGGGATTTCGAGCCTGTCGAGGTCAAATGGTTCAATCGCGTGAAGGGCTATGGGTTCGTGAACAAGGTCGGCGAGACCGACCCTCACGACGTGTTCGTCCATATGGAGACGGTCCGGATATCGGGCCTGGGCGATCTCGAGCCGGGACAGAGGCTCGAGGCGCGGATTGCGGACGGCCGCAAAGGCCTGACCGCCGTCGAGCTGCGCTCCGTTTCGCCGGACGAGCAATAGGGCTGGCGTTGGTTGCCGCCGCCGCCGGCTGCGGCTCCGCCACGACCGCGACCCAAGCTCCGCTGGAACGCTCTCCCGCCGGGCTCGAGCAGGTGCCGCTGACGATCGATTCGGCGAACGGGAAGCACCGATTCACCGTCGAGGTGGCGCGCACGCCCGAGGAGCAGGCCCAGGGGCTCATGTTCCGCAAGTCGATTCCGCCGGATCGCGGCATGATCTTCCCCTACGACCCGCCCGTGCAGGTGAGTTTCTGGATGAAGAACACGCTCGTTCCGCTCGACATGGTCTTCATCGGCCCTGACGGAAAGATCGGCCGCATCACAGCCAACACCACGCCGATGTCACTCGATCCGGTCGCGTCGATCGACCCGGTCTCGGCGGTGCTAGAGATTGCCGGCGGCCGCGCTGCCGAGCTCGGCATCCGGGAAGGCGACAAGGTCGACTGGCCCCGCTGAGGCCGCGCTTGCGTTGAGGGCTCCGACGCGGCAGGAGGCGCGGCGATGGGATTCTGGTCGAGAACCTTCACCTGGTGGAACGGCGCGACGTGGGGCACGGGACTTTGGACTCGGCTCTACGGCGATGAAGTCGGCCGGGACGACGCCGGAAACGTCTATTTCCAGGCGAAGAAGAACCCGGCCTCGCGGTGGGTGATCTACAACGGCTCGAACGACGGCAGCCGGGTGCCGCCGGACTGGCAGCTGTGGCTCAAGGGCACGATCGAGGACCTTCCGGAGAAGGCGCTTCCGCCTGCCCGCAAGTTCGAGAAGCCGGCGCTTCCCAATCTGACCGGCACCATGGCCGATTTCCGGCCGGACGGATCGCTCGCGCGAAGCGGTGTGCGGCCCGCCTCGACGGGCGACTACCAGGCGTGGAAGCCGGATTGAGAGTTTCCTCGGTTAGCTGCGCCGTACTGCTGTTGCTCCTGGCAGGCTGCGGCAGCGGCGATCAGGCGCAAGAGACCAACCGCGCGCGCCTGCCCGGCGCCAACGCGGGCCCGGGCCAGCAGGCGGGCGTCACCCCCATGGCCGAGCGCGTCGCGGTGCTCGGTTTCCTCAACAAGCGCAACGGCATAGTCCGGGATCTGACTCTGAAGCCGGGCCAAGCGGTTCGGGTGAACGACGCGATCGTGCGCCTGCGCGCTTGCGAGACGACCGCGCCGTGGGAAAACGAGAAGCTGACCGGCGCCTTCGTACAGCTTGACGTGCAGCGGCCGGACGAGAGCTGGCACCGGGTCTTCTCGGGGTGGATCTACAAAGAATCGCCGTCGCTCAACGTCGTCGAGCACCCGGTCTACGACGTCTGGCCCAAGAGCTGCGCGATGACCTTCCCGGCCGGCCCGGACGCGCCGGCTGGGGCAACGCCTTCCGCCTCGAGCAGGCCATCGAGGGCGCCGAACT
>CAMLOC010000737.1 GCA_946481465.1 uncultured Shinella sp.
CGCCGCCCCATCCAATCTCCCGCCCTGTGGGGGAGATGCCCGGCAGGGCAGAGGGGGGTGCACCGCCCGCTTCCCCCCTCCGCATCCGCCTCGAACTGTTCGCCGACGGCCGGATCGACGTGCAGGCCGTCCCCTTCACGCCCCTTGCCGCCGATGTGGTCTGGCGCCTCAAAACCGCCGGCACCCGGCTTTCCTCCGCAGATCCCTTGCTGCGCCACAAGACCTCGCGCCGCGCCGCCTATGCCGCGGCCCGCGCCGAGTTCCCCGCGGTAGACGTCGACGAGGTCCTTCTTCTCAACGAAGACGGCGTGCTTTGCGAGGGCACGATCACCTCACTCTTCCTCGACGACGGCACCGGCATATTGAAGACGCCGCCACTCGCCTCGGGGCTGCTCGCCGGCGTGCTGCGGGAGGAACTGCTGGAACGCGGCACGGCGGTCGAACAGGTCCTGCGGCCGCAGGACCTGCAGGGTGGCACGCTCTTCGTCGGCAATTCCCTGCGCGGGCTGATCCGGGGCGCACTTGCATGAGACAGCCCGTCTATACGCCCTATGACGGCTCCGCCCACCTCTTCACCATCGGCCTCGGCCCGCTCGACCCGGCCCGCTGGATCGAGCCGGACGGCGACCTTGAGCGCTACCTTCTCGAAAAGGACCGGCTGATCGCCGACCAGCGCGACGTCGTCTTCGTGGAGGAGACCGGGACGCGCGACGCGCAACGGGAAGTTCTCGATCTCCTTGCCGAACACATCACGGCACGGCATCCCTCCGTCTATCGCCGTGAAGGATCGGCGGTCGTCGCCGGGGCGCGTACCATCGACCTCGATACCGACGAAGCCCCGCTCGTCACGGCCGGCGCGCTGGTGCAGGACGATCTCGTGCTGATGCGCCGCGACGACAGCGGCTGGCGGCTGGTCGCCGGCTATGTCGCCTTCCCCTCCTCCTGGTCGCTGCCGGAAAAGTTCGGCCGGCGGATGGAGGACATCCACGCGCCCGTGCCGGATTTCGGCGAGGGCACGCGCAATGCGCTGCTGATCAACCGCATGTTCGACAATCTGGAAGTCGAGCAGCCCGTCTTCCGCTTCAACTGGTCGATCAACCCGGATGCCGACCTGCACTACCCGGCCTCCAAGGCGCATGGCGCCCTGCCGGACGGGCACGCGCTGTCGCTCGAAACCACCTTCGCCCGCGTCGAGCGCCAGACCCTGCGCAAGCTGCCGGTCTCCGGCGACATCCTCTTCACCATCCGCATCTATACCGATCCGCTCGCCGCGCTGCGCACGTTGCCGGACGCGCGGAGGGTGGCGGCCGTCTTCGCCGACCAGCTCGAGGCGCTCACCCTACCGCAGGCCACCTACAAGGGACTCGCCACGAAAAGGGCGGCGCTGGTGGCGGAATTGCGCGCGGTTGCAGGCGGTTAAGAATATCACGGCGGAAAACCGCAGCCGCCCTTTATTGTGACAGAAAACTGTGCTCTAGCGCTGCCATATTATGCTATGGGGCCTGTCGAGACCCTGATTTTACAGCAAAAGCGGCCGTCCGCAGGAGAACCAAATGGCAGACAGCACCTATCCGGTACATGGCGAGATCACCGGCCCGATCGTGATGATCGGTTTCGGCTCCATCGGGCGCGGCACGCTGCCGCTGATCGAGCGCCACTTCAAGTACGACCGGAACCGGCTGATCGTCATCGAGCCGCGCGAAGACGCCGCCGACGCGGAGATCTACGCCCGCCACGGCGTGCGCCACGTCAAGGCGCATGTCACCAAGGAGAACTACAAGGACCTCCTGAAGCCGCTGCTCACGGAAGGCGGCGGCCAGGGTTTCTGCGTCAACCTCTCCGTCGACACGGGCTCCGTCGACCTGATCAAGCTCTGCCGCAAGCTCGACGTGCTCTATATCGACACGGTCGTCGAGCCCTGGCTCGGCTTCTACTTCGACAAGGGCATGAAGAACGCCGACCGCACCAACTATGCGCTGCGCGAGACGCTGCGCAAGGAGAAGGAAAAGCACCCGGGCGGCACGACGGCGGTCTCCACCTGCGGCGCCAATCCGGGCATGGTGTCCTGGTTCGTCAAGCAGGCGCTGGTGAACCTTGCCAAGGACCTCGGCGTCAAATTCGAAGAACCGACGCAGGACGACCGCGAGGGCTGGGCCAAGCTGATGAAGAAGGTCGGCGTCAAGGGCGTGCACATCGCCGAGCGCGACACCCAGCGCACCAAGAACCCGAAGCCGTTCAACACCTTCTGGAACACCTGGTCGGTCGAGGGCTTCATCTCGGAAGGCCTGCAGCCGGCAGAACTCGGCTGGGGCACCCATGAGAACTGGATGCCGAAGAACGCCAAGAAGCACAAGAAGGGCTGCAAGGCCGCGATCTACCTGGAGCAGCCCGGCGCCAACACGCGCGTGCGCTCCTGGTGCCCGACGCCCGGCCCGCAATACGGCTTCCTCGTCACCCATAACGAATCGATCTCGATCGCCGACTTCTTCACGGTGCGCGACAAGGACGGCCACGTCACCTATCGCCCGACCTGCCACTATGCCTACCACCCGGCCAACGACGCCGTGATCTCGCTGCACGAGATGTTCGGCAATGGCGGCAACCAGCAGCCGGTGCTGCACGTCCTCGACGAGAACGAACTGGTCGACGGCGTCGACGAACTCGGCGTGCTGCTCTACGGCCACGACAAGAACGCCTACTGGTACGGTTCGCGCCTGTCGCTGGAGGAAACCCGCCGCATCGCCCCCTACCAGA
>CAMLOC010000738.1 GCA_946481465.1 uncultured Shinella sp.
CGAGCCGCACCGCATCGGCATCCGCATGGAAGACGACATCGGGATCGAGCACGGCGAGCAGGCCGGAAAAATCGCCGTCGCGCGAGGCGGCGAGGAAGGCGGCGACGACGGCCCTGCGGCGCTCGTAGTCCGCATCCGGCGTATCCGGCAGCCCCTGCACGCGGCGGCGGGCGCGGCTGGCCAGCTGGCGGGCAGCGACGGGCGAGCGGTCGACGATGCGGCCGACCTCCTCGAAAGGCACATCGAACATGTCGTGCAGCACGAAGGCGAGGCGTTCGGCGGGCGACAGGCGCTCCAGCACGACGAGGAGCGCAAGGCCCACGGAATCGGCGAGCGCCGCCTGCTCATCCGCCGCCGCGCCGGGATGGACGTGTTCGACACCGCCGCCCTCGCCGTCGATCGGCTCCTCGCGGCGGCGGGCGCGGGCGCGCAGCATGTCGAGGCAGATGCGGCCGACGACGGTGGTCAGCCAGCCGCCGAGATTGTCGATCTCGCCACCGCCCGCCCGCTCCAGCCTGAGCCAGGTCTCCTGCACCGCATCCTCGGCCTCGCTCTGCGAGCCCAGCATGCGCAGCGCGACCGCGCGCAGGCGCCCGCGCTCGGCCTCGAAACGGTCGGCCCAGAAATTTTTCGTCTCCATCGGTCACACTCCTTCGTCCAGCGGCGTCATGGCCATGACGAACGAAGCCGTCCCTGGGTGACAGGGTTCGCTGCCGTCGATGCTGAAAACAAATCAAGGAGTGATGGAATGCAATCCCGTATGACCAATATCGTTACTGTCCTGCCCGAAGTCATGAAGGCCATGCAGGCGCTGCAGGGCACCGCACAGAAGACCGGACTGCCGGAAAAGACCGCCCATCTCGTGCATCTGCGCGCCAGCCAGATCAACGGCTGCGGCTTCTGTGTCGATCTTCACCCGCGCATCATGAAGAAGGCCGGCGAGAGCGACCGGCGTATCCTCTCGGTCGCCGCCTGGCGCGAGGCGCCGTTCTACACGGACGCGGAGCGCGCTGCGCTGGCGCTGACCGAGGCGCTGACCCGCATCGCCGACCGCGAGGAGCCGGTGCCGGATACGATCTGGGACGAAGCCGCCCGGCACTATGACGAAAAGACGCTCGCGGCGCTGGTCGTCGAGATCGCCTCGATCAATGTGTGGAACCGCTTCAATGTCGCGACGCGGCAGGTGGCGGGCGAGTGGAACCCGTAAGTTCCCCGAAGGCCTGCCTTGGGCCTGCCGCGATTGCCGTTTGCGCAAGGCCGTGCTTTCATATCCGCCACTCTTTCAAAGGCGACCGAGACATGGGCGAGCAGGGTTCCCGATCCAGGGCGGCAATCGCGTTTGCGATTGTTTCCGGCTTTCTGATCCTGCGCTGCCTGTGGCGGGTGTTCACGCCGGGCACGGAATATTCCCTGCCGCCGTGGCCCCTCGTCTCGGTCATCTTCGACATTGTGTTGATGATCGCGCTTTTCGTCCTGAAGCCCATGGTGCCGGCGGCCACGGCGGGCTCCCCGGCCCACGTCCGGCATGCGACGACGCTGTTCGTCGGCGGGATCGCCGCGACCGCGATCATGGTGCTGATCAGGCTGTCGAGCGATCGCGGCTGGTGGACCGGGCACCTGATGTAGGCCGTGCGCCGCCGGCCTGCCGGCCACCTTCTCCCCGCAGGCGGAAAGAAGGGAACAAGAGGCCAAGCCGTGCGACCTCTTCCGGCTCATTGTTTGGCGAAACCGGCGCCACGCGTCCCTTCTCCCCGTTCACGGGGAGAAGGTCGCGGCAGCGGGATGGGGGGCGCGCGCAAACCGCGCCTTCCAACCAAAAGTCACGGCTTGAACTGCCGTATGCCCCGTGCGAGGTCTTCGGCCTCGAATTCGCAAGGTTCCCCCATGTCCGACAGTGTCACGATCCCGAAGGATGCCGCGCCGCGGCTTTCCAGCCTGTTCTCCCGCGCCTATCTGTTCGGCACGCTGATGCTCGGCGGCGGCATCATGCTGCATGCGGTGGAGACCTATATCACCGCCACGCTGATGCCCTCGATCGTGCGCGACATCGGCGGCCTGCCGCTCTTCGCCTGGGCGACGACGGTCTATGTGGCGGCCTCCGTGCTCGGCTCCACCTTCGTGGCGGTGCGGCCGCGCAAGGTGACGCTGAACCATTGCTACCGGGCCGGCGCGCTGCTCTTCGGCCTCGGCAGCCTCGTCTGCGCCATCGCGCCGACCATGGAGACGGTGCTGGTCGGCCGGGCGGTCCAGGGGCTCGGCGCGGGGTTTCTCGTGGCGCTCGGCTATGCCTTCATCCGCCATGTCTATCCCGAGCCGCTGTGGAGCACGGCCTCGACGCTCTACGCCGCCGTCTGGGGCATCGCCACCTTCCTCGGCCCGACGATCGGCGGCGTCTTCGCGGCCGGCAGCGCCTGGCGCGAGGCCTTCGCGCTGCTCGTGCCGCTGTCGGTGCTGATGGCCGTCTGCGCGCCGAAACTGCTGCCGTCGGGCGAAGGCGAGCGGGTGACGACGAAAACGCCGTTCCCGCAGATCGTGCTGCTCGTCGCCGCCGTGCTGGTGCTGTCGCTGGCAAGCTCCGTCGCCGCGCCTGCGCTGCGCGGCGCGCTCGCCGCGGCGGCCGTGGCCGCTGTCATCGCGGCGGTCGCCATCGAGCGGCGGGCGGAGGGGCGGCTGCTGCCGGTCGGCACGGCGAACCTTTCCTCGCCGCTCGCCCGCGTCTACCTCATCATGCTGATGCTGCTGGTCACCGTCT
>CAMLOC010000739.1 GCA_946481465.1 uncultured Shinella sp.
CGGCCGCGTACGCGGCGACTTCAGTCAAGGCTTCGGCGTCGAGATCCTATATCCGGGGCTGGCGCTGACTTCGGACGACAGTGGTATCGGCCCGATCGGCAGGATCGATCGCGCCGAGATGCAGCCGGGTCATCTCATGGCATGCACCCGCACAAGGACGACGAAATCCTGACCTATATTCGCGGCGGCGAGATGCTCCATCGCGACACGGTGGGAAACGAAAAGACGCTCGGCAAGACCCACTTCATGATGATGAACGCAGGGCATACCTTTCAGCATGAAGAGCTGATGCTCGGTGATCGTCCGGTGCGCGCGCTGCAGATATTTCTGCGACCGAACGCTCCCGATCTGGAGCCGATGGTACAGTTCCATGAGTTCCCGGAGGAAGACAGCGTCGATAGCTGGCGGCTCATCGCCGGACCGAGCGCTGCACCGTTGAAGGTCAGATCTGACGTCCGCGTCTTTGACGCCCGTATCGCTGTGTCAAGCGACACGAGGAATTGACCCCTTTGCCGACATCAGGAATTGACCCCCTTCACTGGCTCGACGTTTCGTTGGGCTCAAGCGCCGCTCCGGCCTTCTGCAGAAGGCCGGAGCGGCGCTTTTCGCGAAGCCGGTAGCTATCGCCCCGGATGGTGATGACCGCGGAATGATGAAGCAGGCGGTCCAGGATCGCCGTGGCGACGACGGGGTCTCCAAAGACACCTCCCCATTCTCCTACGGATCGGTTTGAGGTGATCAGGATCGAGCCCTTCTCATAGCGGCGGGACACCAACTGGAAGAACAGGTGGGCGGCATTGGCCTCGAAGGGCAGATAACCCAGCTCGTCGATGATCAGTAGTTTCGGCCGCGACAGAAGCGTCAACTGCTTGTCGAGCAAACCGTCACTATGGGCCTTGGCCAGCGTCGCCACCAACGTTGCCGCGGTGATGAACTGCACATTGTAATTCTGGCGGATCGCCTCGCGGCCGAGGCTGACGGCAAGATGCGTCTTGCCCGTTCCGGGAGGGCCAAGGAGCAGGAGCGTATCGCCATGGGCAATCCACCGGCAGGTGGCAAGCTCCCGGATCTGCCCCTGATCCAGGGACGGCTGGGCATCGAAGTCGAAGCCGTCCAGCTCGCGCACGAAGGGGAACTGGGCGATCTTGCTCGACATGGAGATCCGCCGCTCGTCACGCCGGGCGATCTCGCGCGACACCAGGAAGCCCAGGGCCTCGCGCAGGTTCATCTTAGAACGGGCCGCCTCGTCGAGCAGCGTGTCGAGCTGGTCGCGGATCGCCGTCAGCTTCAGCCGGTCGAGCGTTGCGATAAGCAGGTCATGATCCATGTTCGTCATCACCAGCCCCCTCCGGCAACCGCTTCATATTCCGCAAGCGGCCGCAGCAGCGCGGCGGGTGCGATCTCGATCGGCGTCAGGCGCACGGGTCCTTCGACACCCGCGATGCCGACAAAATGGGATCGGTCGACGATCCGTTGCCGTCGGCCCCCGTTCAAGGCATGGTCGGCCACCACCTGGCCCGCATGGCGGATGATCACGCGACCGGCCAGCACCACAACCTGAACACTCTCGCCGATCAGGCGCCAGGGCACCGAATAGCTGTTCGTGTCGAGATCGATGGCGCAGTCGGCCTGCACCTTGCGGACCAGATCTCGCAACTGCCCGAATGCTACCCTGCCGGAAAGCGGGCGCAGCGCCCCGGCCTCCGCGGCAAAGCGCTCCGCCGGCGCAACGCCGGTGGTGCCGTGCTCCCGCTGGTCGGCAACCTCGCGCGTCCACCGATCCAGATGCGCCTCGAACGCCGCCCAGGTCTCGAAGCGGCGGCCGGCGATTGCGTTCTTCTTGACATAGCCGACGCCGCGCTCGTCCTTGCCCTTCGTGCGCGCCCGATACGGAGCGCAGGCGCGCGGCCTGAAGCCCCAGTAACGGGCAAAGGCGTGGAGCCGGGCATTGAACCTGACCTCGCGCGTCACCGCATCGTGGTGCTCGACCAACGCCTTCGCATTGTCGATCAGCACCTCCGCCGGAACGCCGCCAAAGCGAAGGAAAGCGCCTTCCATCCCCTCGAACCAGTCCGTCTGGCGCTGGCGCTGCGAAGCCCGGATATGCAGCCGGCGCGAATAGCCTAGCGTGGCGACAAAGACATGAATCCGTACCCGCTCGCCGCCGATCCAGACCCGCGTATCGCCAAAATCAATCTGCATCTGATGACCGGGCGCGGTCTCGTAGCGCACCGTCGCCCGCTTCTGCGCCGTCAGCTCCCGCCGCCAGACCCTAACCCGGCGCTCCACCTGCCGCAGGCTGATGACGATCCCGTGCTCACTCTCCAGTTCCTGGCGGATAACGTCCGCGTTGCCCTCGTGGCGGAAGAAGCGCTCGCGCAGCCAGTCATCCAGGCCGTCCAGCGCCGAAACGCGCGGGCGGCCCTTGTAAGCAACGGTTCCGCCTTCCCGAAGATAACGGCGAACCGTATTACGGGCGCACTGGAATTCCTTCGCTATCCGTTTGGCTCCCCAGCCGCTCTTATGCAGACGCACCATCGACATCACTTCGTCAGGCTCAAGCATCGCATCTCCCCGCACCCCTCTCGGCAATGCAGGATTCATCGAATTCTCAATCGACATCTATTCCTCCTCTCTAACGAGAGGGGTCAGTTCTCTATGTCGCTAGGGGGTCAATTGTGCATGTCGCCCGACAGTTTTAAAAGGCAAAATTCTGCTATTCTCGGAATCAGCCATGATCCAAAGCTCTC